>CAZUAM010000500.1:0-5682 GCA_964618095.1 uncultured Planctomycetaceae bacterium
TCCCCGCCGCTCATGCCCCAGCAATCCTCGGTTTATGAATAATCCGGGCTAAACGGCACGAGAGCACCGAACGGTCACGCTGCTGGCGCGTGTCGGCTTGGCTGGCGCTGCCGGATTGTCAGATTCTCCACTCAGCACGATATTCCCAAATTGGGTGGCCGGATCAGAGGATTTGGCGCAAGCCCCTGGAATTCTGCTTCTGATCAGCGTATCCTTGTATTTCGGCCAGACCGGATGTGCCGCGTCTCCGCTGCCATGACAGTCGGGAGGGACATGCCGTGCATTGGCGGCCTCCCTAAGTCTGGGCAGGACCACGGGAGGGATTGGCGCGAAGGTTTGCGGGAGGAACGACCATGAACCCAGATCGGATTGTAACACACGGGCGAGTCACGCCCGATGGCGCCTTGGAATTGGACAAGAAACTGGCCTTGCCGCCGGGCCCTGTGCAGGTCACCGTGCAGGTCGCCTCGCCGGAAGGAGCCCGGGAGGACACTTGGCTCGTCCTTGAGCGGATCTGGGCCGAGCGAGAAGCACGTGGTATCCAGGGGCGATCCAAAGAGGAGATCGACGCCGAAATCAGTGCCATTCGGGACCAGTCTGAGCAGCGCATGCGCGAAATCGAACGGACCTATCGGGAAGCCCGCCGGCACAAGGGACAATCGCCGTGCTGATCTTCGTAGATTCCAACGTCATCATCTACCTCATCGAGCAGCCGCCCGACTGGGGACCACGCACCAGGGCGCGGGTCAGCACCGTGTACGCCCATGGAGATCAAATTGTGCTAAGCGATCTGGTCCGCGTGGAATGTCGCGTGGGGCCCTTGGCCGACGACGAGGTCACGCTGGCGGCATTCGATAGCTTCTTTGCTTCCCGCAACGTAAACGTCGTGGCGATCACTGCCGCCGTCTGCGACCGCCCGGCGGCGATTCGGGCCGCGTTTCGGTTCCGCCCTCTGGATGCCCTGCACTTGGCCGCTGCCGTGGAGCACGGGTGCGAGCGTTTTCTCACGCACGACGCTCGCCTGGGCGGTTTTCCGGAGATTTCCGTGGAAGTGCTCTCGTAGTGCCGGCTGGTGCGTGGCCTCGTCAGCCCGGGTGATCCTGAGAATCGGCACAGACTTACCTTCCACGGCTTGCTTTCCCCCACTCTGGCGGGAGGCTGC
Source organism: uncultured Planctomycetaceae bacterium (assembly GCA_964618095.1). Classification (GTDB taxonomy): domain Bacteria; phylum Planctomycetota; class Planctomycetia; order Pirellulales; family Thermoguttaceae; genus CAZUAM01. The sequence continues at coordinate 1,163 of CAZUAM010000500.1, forward strand.
GGCCCATTTTACTCCTTGCCTGAATCGGCAGAAACTGGTAAGATACCCTCAATGGTCCTCTACCATGTTCGTGCTGTCGATGTGAATTTTGGTGAGCCGATAAGATGCCCGTTGGGTGCCTGAATTAAAGACACTGGCCGCGTGTATAGCCGCTGACCGCTTCCGCTTTACGGGCCGGCAACGGATCACACAACCCGGCGTCCAGGTCGCCCCCTTAGCAATCACGGGCTCTCAAAAAAGCATCACCACGGCATTGCGGTGGAGGATCATTTTTTCTCCGCCATCCGGCCCCTGCGGCGGTTGATTTCCGTACGCCGCACTGCTATGGTCGGTGTGTTGGGGCCGGCAATGCCCCGGGGAGCGCAGTCCCCGGGCGTTTGCCTACCGGGCTCTTGTGGGCAGAGAGCTGCTGTCAGACGATCGAAGCGACCTTACATCATTCCATGAGCGAACTACCTGCGGAGCTTGCCGCCAAGCGTGACCGGCTGTTGGAGCTGCTGCGAAGCTTCGGAAGCTGCGCGGTGGCCTTCTCCGGCGGACTGGACAGCACGGTGCTGGCCAAGGCGGCCCAACTGGCCCTGGGCGATCGGGCGGTGGCCGTCACCGGCACCAGCCCCAGCCTGGCCGCCGGCGAGCTCGACGGGTCGATCGAGCTGGCCCGGCAGATCGGCATCCGTCACGAGGTGATGGAGACCGACGAGCTGGAGATCCCCGAGTACCGGGAGAACACGGCCGAGCGCTGCTACTACTGCAAGATGGAGCTGTTCACGCAGGTCGAAAAGATCGCCCGGCGGCTGAAGGTGGCCGTGGTGGCCGACGGCAGCAACAGCGACGACCGCGGCGAGCACCGGCCGGGGATCCGCGCCGCCGAGGAGCAGAAGGTCCGCAGCCCCTTGGCCGAGTGCGGGCTCACGAAGCCGGAGTTGCGCCGGCTGGCGGAATACTGGGAGCTTCCCACCTGGGACAAACCGGCCACGCCCTGTCTGAGCAGCCGGATCGCCTACGGCGAGAAGGTCACGCCCGAGCGGCTGGCGATGATCGACCGGGCCGAGCGGTTTTTGCGCGGGCACGGTTTCCAGCCCTTGCGGGTTCGCTATCACAAGGGCGACGTGGCGCGGATCGAGGTATCGGTGGAAGCCTTGTCGAGATTCACCGACCCGGAATTCCGCCGCGAGGTGGTCGAGCACCTGAAATCGGTCGGTTTCAAGCACGTCTCGCTCGACCTGGAGGGTTTTCGCAGCGGGAGCCTCAATGTGGTCCTGCCGGCGGAGAGCTTGGAGATCAAGCAGGGCGGGCAGTAGGCATCGGCCCATCGTCCCGGCGACCGCCGGACGTCCACGCCAAATCCCAAATCCCAAATCCCAAATCTGAAATCCCAAATCCTCACCCCTTCACCAACAGGGCGATCAGCAGGATCAGGGCCAGCACGGCGCCGGCGGCGATGGTGGCCCAGAGCCAGATCGGCGTGTGGCTGCGGCGTGCGCGGTAGGCCTCGAGCTGCTCTTCGGTAAGCGGGTTGCGTGCGCGAAGTCGAGCCAGGGCAGGAGAGCCGTCGGTTTGAATCACGACCTCCGACGCCGGAGAGTCTTCCAGCGGCTTGGCCACCGGGAGTCCTCGCTTGGCGGCGATCTTGGAATCGGACTGGCCGCCGGCGAAACCACGCCCGGCGGTGGGAGCGGGGCCTTTGACGGCGGTGGGCCCATTCAGTTCGCCCACCGTATCCTTCACCGCTTGGCCCTGGCCGGGTCGCGACGGCGTGCCCTGGGCCCGCCGCAGTCGGCCCGAATCCCGACGCGCAGGCTGCGCATCCGGCGTCCCCCGACGCAGTCCGGGCGAGCCGGCGCCTCGGCTGGCCGTCGCCCGGCCGGCGGCCGCCGCCAGCCGACCCGACGATGACCCGCTGCCGCTGCCCGAGTCCACCGAATGTCCCTGGGCCACCAGCCAGTCGGCCAATGCCTGGGCCACCTCGGCGGCCGTCTGGAAGCGATCCTGCGGCTTTTTGGCCATCATCCGCAAACAAATCTCGACCAACTCCGGCGGCGCGTCGGACCGCTCCTCCAAGATGCTCGGCGGTCGCTCCTTCTGGTGCATCATCAGCCGCTGGGGCAGCGTTCCCTCGGGAAACGGCGGATGGCCGGTCAGCAAGTAATACAGCGAACACCCCAGGCTGTAGATGTCGGCCCGGGCGTCCACGCCGTGGCTGTCCAGGGCCTGTTCCGGTGCCAGGTAGTCGGCCGTTCCCAACACGTTTTCGTCGTAGGTCACCGTCAGCGAGGCCCGGTCCTCGTCGGTAGTAAACCGGGCCAAACCCAGGTCGAGCACCTTGACCACGTTTTTCTGATCGACCAGCAGGTTGGCGGGCTTGACGTCGCGGTGGATCAGCCCGGCCTGGTGAGCGTGGGCCAGACCCTCGGCCGCCTGGCGGACGTATTCGGCGGCGTCGGAATAGTCCATCGGGCCGTCTCGCCTGACAATCGCCTGCAAGTCGCGGCCCTCGATGTACTCCATCACCAGGTAATGGATGCTGCCGTCGTTGTCCACGTCGTACGCCCGGACGATGTTGCGGTGATCCAACGCCGCGGCGGCCTGGGCCTCGCGATGGAATCGGGCCAGATAGGAGGAGTCTTCGACGCGGTTCTTGGGCAGGACCTTGATGGCCACGCGGCGCTGCATCAGCACGTGCTCGGCCAGGTACACGCTGCTCATACCCCCCGTGCCCAGGTGGTCCAGCAGCTTGTACTTGCCGAGGAAGAAGCCCTTGTGCCGGCCTTCCATCATCTTCTCGCACTGCCAGGCGGTCAGCAGACCGGCGTCGATGAGCTTTTCGGCAACCTGCTCGGCGTCGGTGATCGGCCCGCCGCCGGCCTGCTCCTTCAAAGCCAGCAATACGCCGTCGAGTTGATCCTTTTCGACCAACCCGCTGCGCCGCACCAGATCAAGAAATGTGTCAACTTTCGGCTTGCTCATACCCACCCTGACGCCGGTTCTTGGTGTGCCGGGTCGTGGCTGCCGGTGGAGAATACCGGTATCGAACGGTGTTACCAGACAATCGCAAGCACAGCTCCCAGATAACGTCGCGCGATTCTCGTGCATCAACAGAGCTGAAATCACGGGATGCCAGGGACAGCTTTTCCTGCCCCTGCACGCCTCCGTCACCACTCAGCGGCGGACAAGCCGCCACTGGCACCCACTTGTCAATTCAGCCCTGTTCGACCACCACTAACAATCACCCCTGCGCGCCACGGCTTGCCTGCAAACAGTGCTTCTGTCGGAGCAGTGGCACACGGACCCTGTTTCCTCCCGGAATCGCGGAACACGACTTAGTGCGACGGATGCCTGAAGAAGAGTCTTCAAGGGGGCCCCGGCCAGCCGCTGCCGGGCCGAACTCCGCCTGCGCGCGTCCCACGGTATCCCGAGTAATCTGGCTTTTCAGCGATCCGTTGACGACCCCGCTGGGTGGTCGCGATCCTTCGCCCCTAAAACTCCACACTTCTCATATGATAACACGCGTGCCCGCATGATACCAGCGGACGCATGCCCGGTAAAGCACCTCAGCGCCAAGACTTATCCAGCGGGGATTGCCAATCGGCAGAGCAACTTCACGGGGATCCGCCACCACAGATAACTGATTATGTGAGGGCATCCGGGAATTCCACCGCTGAAAAACCCCTTGTGGGAGGCGTCTCCGACGGCGACCGGGCGACTCTCCGGTCCCAGTCGCCGCCGGAGTCGCCTCCCACAACTTCGAATTCCCGAGCACACTGAATTATATCCGAAGCGCCGGCAACGAAGGCCCTCAGCCGGCGGCACAATCGGCCCCCCCGAAAGACGCTAACTCGGAGGAAGGGCTTGCCGCCGGCTCGCCCCGTGAACACCGCCCCCGCCCGCAATCGGCCTCTACGGGACCACCTGGTCAACCATCCTCTCGTCGAAGACCTCGAAGCCGGCGCTGAGATACATCGGCAGCGCGGCCTGGTGATCCAGCTCGCAGGTGTGCAGCCAGAGTCGTTTCGGATCGTACGACCAGGCCTTGCCGACGGTCCAATCCAGGAAGTACCGGCCAAGTCCTTTGCCGATTAGCTCGGGGACTATACCGAAGTAGGCCAGTTCGATTTCATTCTCTTTTCTGCGATCCAGCTCGGCATATCCGGCCGGCGCCTGGTTGAGGTACAACACGTAGATCTCAACCAGGTCGTCGTGGATGATCCTGCGCAGCTCCTCGTCTGAGAGCAGTTTCCGGTCCACCCAGTTCCAATCCCCGCCCACCGAATCGTACAAGAACCGATAGAACGCAACCGCCGGATTATCCGCCCGGTCGATCTCGATTCCCTCGATCGGCGGCGGCGTGTTGCGCTCGGCGCGGGTAGCCATTTGCAGGTAGGTGGTTTTGACGGGAACCGTCTTCACGGGTGCCTTCCCGGAAATGGAGACGCTTGTTCGGGCACGGCGGGGCTCATTATCCGGGCTGCTTGGGGCGCCTGCAAGTTCCCAGCGCGAGCACTGCCGGCCGGGTGCATCCT
>CAZUAM010000501.1:0-5675 GCA_964618095.1 uncultured Planctomycetaceae bacterium
CTCGGTGCAGGCCGGGGCCCTGACGACCACCTTCACCGCCTCCCAGGGCCTGTTGCTGATGGTCCCCAACATGTTCAAGATCGCCGGGGAATTGACACCCACGGTCTTTCACGTCACCGCCCGCACCGTCGCCACCCACGCCCTGTCGATCTTCGGCGACCACAGCGACGTGATGGCCTGTCGCTCGACGGGCTGGGGGCTGCTGGCCTCCGGCTCGATCCAGGAGGCCCAGGACATGGCGCTGATCGCCCAAGCCGCCTCCCTGGAGGCCCGGGTGCCCTTCATCCACTTCTACGACGGCTTTCGCATCTCCCATGAAGTCAACAAGATCGAGCAACTGACCGAGGAGGACTGCCGGGCGATGATCGACCTGGAGTTGGTCCAGGCCCATCGCAACCGGGCAATGAATCCGGAGCATCCGGTCCTCCGCGGCACCGCCCAAAACCCCGACCACTTCTTCCAGGCCCGGGAAGCCTGCAACCCCTACTACCAGGCCGTCGCCGCCATCGTCCAGAAGGCGATGGACAGATTCGCCGAGCTGACCGGGCGGCAATACAAGCTGTTCGACTACATCGGGCCGCCCGACGCGGAACGGGTGGTGATCCTGATGACTTCCGGCTGCGGCGTGGCGGAAGAAACGGTTGAGAAGCTGGCAGCCGAAGGTGAGAGGGTGGGCATGGTCAAGCTCCGACTCTATCGGCCGTTTGACGCCCAGGCCCTGCTCGCCGCCCTGCCAAACACGGTCCGCGCAATCGCCGCGCTGGACCGCACCAAGGAGCCCGGCGCCCTCGGCGAGCCACTCTACCAGGACGTCCTCACGGCGATCGTCGAGCACTGGCCCCGCAAAAAGACCGCAGCCCCGAACGTAATCGGCGGCCGCTACGGCCTCTCCTCCAAGGAGTTCACCCCCGCAATGGTCAAGGCCGTCTTCGACGAGCTGGCCAAGGGCCAGCCGAGGAATCACTTCACCCTGGGCATCCACGACGACGTGACCGGCACCAGCCTTGACTTCGATCCGGCCTTCTCCACCGAGGGCGAGGACACCACCCGCGCCGTATTCTTCGGGCTGGGTGCCGACGGGACGGTGGGCGCAGTCCGCAACACGGTGAAGATCGTGGGCGAGAACACCCCGCTGCACGCCCAGGGCTACTTCGTCTACGACTCCCGCAAGGCTGGCTCGCTTACCACCTCCCACCTGCGGATCAGCCCCCGCCCGATCAAGGGCTCTTACCTGGTGCATCGTGCGAACTTCGTGGCCTGCCACCAGTCGCACTTCCCCGACCGGATCGACGTGCTGAGCATGGCCGAGCCGGGCGCCACCTTCCTGCTGAACAGCCCCTTCGGCCCGGACGAGGTCTGGGACTCGCTGCCGATGGAGACCCAGCAGCAGATCGTCGACAAAAAGCTGGAGTTCTACGTGGTCGACGCCTACCACGTCGCCCGCGAGGCCAAGATGGGCGTGCGAATCAACACCGTGATGCAAACCTGCTTCTTCAAGCTGGCCGCCATCCTGCCGGAAGAGCAAGCCATCGCCCAGATCAAAGACGCCATCAAGAAGACCTACGGCAAACGCGGCGAGACGGTTCTCCAGCGGAACTACGCCGCGGTGGACGGTGCCCTGGGCGCGTTGAAAGAGGTCCAGGTGCCCGAGAAGGTCACCTCGACCAGGCACCGCATCTCCCCCGTGCCGGACCATGCCCCCGCGTTCGTCAAGGAAGTCTTGGGCGAGATCATTGCCAACCGGGGCGACGAGCTGCCCGTCAGCAAGTTCCCCGTCGACGGCACCTTCCCCACCGGGACGACCCAATACGAGAAGCGGAGCGTTGCCCAGGACATTCCGATCTGGGACAAGGACGTCTGCATCCAGTGCGGTCACTGCTCGCTGGTCTGCCCGCATGCCGCCATCCGCATGAAGGTCTTCGACCCCGCAGAACTCAAGGACCCCCCGGACGGCTTCGAGACGGCCGACTGCAAGGGCAAGGACTTCCCCGGCTGGCAGTTCCGCCTCCAGGTGGCCCCGGACGATTGCACCGGCTGCGGCGTCTGTGTCGACGTCTGCCCGGCCAAAAACAAACAGGTCGCCGGCCGCAAGGCGATCAACATGCAGTGGAAATTGGACCACCTAAAGCGCGAACGGGCCAACTGGAATTACTTCCTCACCCTGCCCGACCTCGACCGCGGCAAGGTCAAGGTCGACACCCTCAAGGGGTCCCAGTTGTTGCAGCCCCTGTTCGAGTTCTCCGGGGCCTGCGCCGGCTGCGGCGAGACGCCCTACATCAAGCTGATCACGCAGTTCTTCGGCGACCGGATGATGATCGGCAACGCCACCGGCTGCTCGTCGATCTACGGGGGGAACCTGCCCTGCACGCCGTACACGGTCAACCGCGACGGGCACGGCCCCACCTGGTCCAACTCCCTGTTCGAGGACGCCGGGGAGTTCGGCTTCGGGATGCGGCTGGGCGTAGACCAACAGATCGACTATGCCCATGAGCTGCTGCGGCGACTCGCCTCGAAGCTCGGCGACAAATTGGTCGCCACGCTGATCGACAACCCCCAAGAGACCGAACAGCAGATCGCCCGGCAGCGGCAGGCCGTGGCCGAGCTCAAAAAACGCCTCAGCCAGACTGACGATCCCGATGCCAGCAACCTCCGCGCCTCGGCCGAGTTCCTGATCCGCCGCAGCATCTGGAGCTTCGGCGGCGACGGCTGGGCCTACGACATCGGCTTCGGCGGCCTGGACCACATCTTCGCCTCCGGCCGCGACCTGAACATCCTGGTGCTGGATACCGAGGTCTACTCCAACACCGGTGGCCAGGCGTCCAAGGCCACCCCCCGCGGCGCCGTCGCCAAATTCGCCGCTGCCGGCAAGCCCGGCAGCAAGAAAGACCTGGGGATAATCGCCACGTCCTACGGCATCGTCTACGTGGGCCAGATCGCCATCGGCGCCAACCCCATGCACGCCATTCGTACCATCCGGGCGGCCGAAGGGTACCGGGGCACCTCGCTCTTGATCGCCTATAGCCACTGCATCGGCCAGGGGATCAACATGACCACGGCCATGAGCCATCAGAAGGAGGCCGTGGCCTGCGGCTACTGGCCGTTGTATCACTTCGACCCGCGCGACCAGGCGCATCCGTTCCGCCTGGACAGCAAGCCACCCAAGGGCGAATTCAAGGAGTTCGCCCTCAAAGAGGGACGCTTCGCCATGCTGGCCCGTTCCAAGCCCGAACACTCCCAGCGGCTGCTCCAGTTGGCCCAGGTGGACATCACAAAACGATGGAAGTTCTACGAGGAGTTGGCCCAGGTCGATCGGGAGACGGCCGCCGAGGAGGCCGCGGCGCAAGCCGCCTCCCAGGGCGACGGCACCCAGAAGACCAAGGCCGAAGAGGAGGTGAAAACATGAGTGTGGACCTCAAAACCAAGTACCTGGGGATGGAACTGAAAAACCCCCTGCTGATCTCCGCCTGTCCGCTGACCCAAGAGACCGACCGCCTCCGCCGATTGGAAGAGGCCGGCGCGGCCGCCGCCGTGTTGCCCTCCCTGTTCGAGGAACAGATCGAGCACGAGGAGGTCTCGATGAGCGACGTCCAGGATTTCGGCACCGAAAGCTTCGCCGAATCGCTCACCTATTTCCCCGAGCCGGGCGACTACCGCACCGGACCGCAATCCTACCTGGAGTCGATCGCCCAGGCCAAGAAGGCCGTTTCAATCCCCCTAATCGCCAGCCTCAACGGCAGCTCCACCGGCGGCTGGGTCCGCTACGCCAGGATGATGCAGGACGCCGGCGCCGACGCCCTGGAACTGAACATCTACTTCGTCGCCGCCGACCTGGAGATGACCAGCCAGGACGTGGAGTCACAATACCTCGACCTGCTCCTCGCGGTCAAAGAGTCGGTCTCGATCCCCCTGGCCGTGAAAGTCGGACCCTACTTCAGCTCGATGGCAAACATGGCCAGGCAACTGGCCGAGGCCGGGGCGGACGGGCTGGTCCTGTTCAACCGCTTCATCCAGCCCGACATCGACCTGGACGCCCTGGAGACCTCCTCCAAGCTGGTCCTGAGCAATTCCTACGAGCTGCTCGTCCCGTTGCGATGGATCGCCATCCTCCACAACCGCGTTTCCGCCTCGCTCGCCTGCACCAGTGGCATCCACGACGCCGACGGCATGATCAAGGCCCTGCTGGTCGGTGCCGACGTGGGCATGGTCGCCTCGGTCCTCTACCAACAGGGCATCGAGCAGGTAGGCACGATCCTCGACGGCCTCCGCCAGTGGATGGAAGACAAGGAGTACGACTCCGTCGAGCAGCTCAAAGGCAGCATGAGCCGCGAGAACTGCCCCGACCCCGCCGCCTTCCAACGCGGAAACTACATGAAGGCCCTGACCTCCTTCACCGGCAAGGCAATCTAGCAGCACCAAAACACGCCAAACCCACATTCAACAATAGCCGGCGGGCAACGCCCGCCGGGGGCTCTGCTTGCCGCGGTCCCCCCGCCAGCATTGCGGATCAACTGCGCACCACAACATTGGCTTCACCTCTTACATATCATCCAGAGCAAAACCAATAGTACGTCGTACGTCTTGTTGCCTGCCGCCTTGATTGCTGTTGTCTGGTTTCTTATCGTTTTGCGCGTAAGCTACGCGCGGGTATCTCTCGGTTGCTATTCGATGAAAGGAACGTCAAGACAATGACAGAAACCGAATATTGTCAACTGATAATACGAATCGAACAATCCATCGATGGTTTTGAGACGTTAGACCTGGAACGACCGCTCCGCCTCCCTAAAGAGGCGATAATGGACTGGTTTGACCGGACGTGGAAAGCTCACAAGACAAACGGTACAGCCGATGCGTTGACTGTAGACGGTTTCACTGAAGAATTGCAGCGCAAGTTTTCCTTCAGAACCAACTAACCTACAGCGCGATCGTGTCTTTTGGGAACAACTCTGGAGGCACGCCATGAAGGCCATGGTCCTCAGCCAAATCGCCCCCATTGATTCTCCGCCGCTGGAATTGACCGACCTGCCGACGCCCGAGCCGGAGGCCGGCCAAGTGCGGCTGAAAGTCCACTGCTGTGCGATCTGTCGGACGGATCTGCACGTGATCGAGGGCGACCTCCCGCAGGAGAAAATGCCCGTCATCCCCGGACATCAGGTCGTCGGCACCGTCGATGCCCTCGGGCCGGGCTGCCGTCGGCTTCAAGTGGGCCAGCGGGTCGGCGTCGCCTGGCTCCGCCACACCTGCGGCACCTGCCGTTTCTGCACCAAAGGACAAGAAAACCTCTGCGAGTCGGCCCGGTTTACCGGCTATCATGACGACGGCGGGTACGCCGAGTACGCCGTGGTGCCCGAGGAGTTCGCCTACGAAATCCCCGACGCGTTCATCCATGTGGAGGCCGCCCCGCTGCTGTGTGCCGGGATCATCGGCTACGCGGCCTTGCGGCGGGCGGAGGTGCCCCGCGGCGGCAAGCTGGCGCTGTACGGGTTCGGCTCCTCGGCCCACGTGGTGATCCAGATCGCCCGGCATCGCGGCTGCGAGGTCTACGTGGTCACCCGCGGCGAGAAGCACCGGGAGCTTGCCCGGCGGATGGGGGCCGTCTGGGTCGGCGAGCATGCCGCCGAGATGCCGGCGAAGGTCGACAGTGCGATCATCTTCGCCCCGGCCGGCGAGCTGGTCCC
>CAZUAM010000502.1:0-5668 GCA_964618095.1 uncultured Planctomycetaceae bacterium
CTATAATCGAGGCGATTGGCAAGTTCGGTAATGTCGGCAGAGCCGGATGAGCCTACCGTCTGCACGCAGCGTAGGGAGCTGAGGAGTTTGCGGGCATCGCGAACTCAGGGCGGCTTTTGCCAGTTTAACACGGAGGACTAGAGGCCCTCGGGGTACGTTGCCGTCGCTGGACCCGAGGGTTTCGCTGATGCTAGCTAGCGCGGTGGCTAGCTGGAGGGATGGTCAGCAGAAGATGAAAACAGTGTTCACGACCGGAGAGGCGGCCAAAATCTGTAAGGTCAGTCAGCAGACAATCATCCGCTGTTTCGATTCCGGGCAGCTCAAAGGATTCCGAGTGCCGGGTAGCCGGTTCCGTCGCATCCCGCGCGAACAGCTCTACATGTTCATGCGGGATAACGGAATCCCCACGGACGCACTGGAGAGCGGCAAGCGGAAGATCCTCATCGTCGACGACGACGAGGAACTTGTGGAACTGATCTCCGACGTGCTGGAGCGCGACGGGCGGTTCGAGGTCCGCTCGGTAAACAACGGCTTCGATGCCGGCATGATGGTCAAGGAGTATCGGCCCGACCTGATCGTGCTGGACGTCATGCTGCCGGACATCAACGGCAAGGAGGTTTGCCAGCGGGTCCGCAGCGACAAGACGATGGACGACGTCCGCATCATCTGCATCTCAGGGATGGTCGAGGAGGACAAGGTTGGCGAGCTGAGGGCGGCCGGCGCCAACGAGTTCATGCGCAAACCGTTCGAGGTGGATTTGCTGGTCGAACGGCTGTGCCACCACCTGGACATCGAGGCGATTCCCAGCGCGTAACGGGGCCCGGGTGACCAACTGCCACGGCCGTAAGTGTGGCGGTTTGCGCGGGGCCGTGGCGGGGTAACGTTGCTTGCACGCCAACGGCAGCATGCCCGCTCTTTGCCGTTACGGACTTCTGAATTTGCGTCTGCTCATTCCGTTCGGGGTGGTCCGTTCTGATGCGCCGCCTACCCGCTCTTGCAGCCCGACGGAGTCGATGGGTGCTGCCCATGGCCGACGGCTCGGCCGCCGCCCTGGCTGAATTGCTGCTTGCCGACGAGGCCACGCGGCGGAGCGAATCGCTGGCCGCGGTGCTTGCCGGCGATCCACCGCTGGTGCTGTGGACGGTCTGTGTCTCCGGCCGGCAGCACGGCCTGAAGCCCCGCTGTCTGGACGATGTTGCGCGATGGCTCGCCCGGCACGCCTGGGAAGTGCTCAAGTGGGAGGCCGACCAGGACGCCCCGGCGGAGGCACGTTGGGAGTCGCACTGCGAATCCTGCGCCGACCGGGTCTCAAACGGGGTCGAAGTGGCCGATCTGGCCGCCCGGTTGGCCGCCGAAGAGGAACCCTCGACGGCCGAGTCGGCGTTTCTGCTGGGGCTGCTGCATGATGCGGCCGGCTGGCTGGCCGTAGCGGGCAATCCTCGGGCGGAGGACACTTCGAGTTGTCTGCCCGGATGGCTGGTCGAGGCGGAAAACACGCCCGCGGCCGCCTTGGTCAAACTGGCCTCCGCGGTGCTCGCCGGCAAGGCCCCGCTGCCCGATTCCGCCCGGATCGACCTGGAGATCTGCCGGGGGCGGGGCGCCGAAGCCCGCCGACGCTGGCTAACGCCCGTCGAAGGTGCCGGCGACTGGCTGCCGCCGCTTACCGCAAAACTGTCCCGGCTGGCGACCTTGGAAAGCCGATTCCAGGAGACGCTCGAGACGGAGAAGCTCGAGGCGATGGCCGAGTTCGCCGCCGGGGCGGGACACGAGATCAACAACCCGCTGACTGTGATCGCCGGCCGGGCACAGCTCTTTCTGCGCGAAGAGCAGGACCCGGAACGGCGTCGCGCACTGGCCCTGATCAGCGCCCAGGCGAAGCGGGCACACGAGATGATCGCCGACATGATGCTGTTCGCCCGGCCGCCCAAACCGGAACCCACCCTGATCGACCTGGTGGAGCTGGTGGACCGGGTCATCGAGGAGGTGTCGCCGCGGGCAGCCCGGCAGGAGATCGCGATTCGCCGCGTGGGCGAACCGGGCCCGGTGGAAGTCGAGGCCGACGCCACGCAACTGACCGTGGCGCTTCGGGCGATGTGCCAAAACGCACTGGAGGCGATCGGCCACGAGGGACAGATCGAGATCGGAGTGCATCGGGACGCGGCTACCGTGCAGATCCGCATTGCCGACGACGGTCCGGGTATCCCCCCCGAGGAGCGCCGCCACCTGTTCGACCCGTATTATTCCGCCCGGCAGGCAGGCCGAGGGCTCGGACTGGGGCTGTCGAAGGCCTGGCGGATCATCACCAACCATGGCGGCCGGATCGAGGTCGACAGCCGGCCGGGAAGGGGAACCGTCTTCACGGTCATGCTGCCGCAGCGGCAGACGTGATGGCAATGGCCAAGATCGAGGATCCTGGCGCCCTCGGGCAGGCGCTCGCCATAGCGCCAAGGTTGTTGGTCTGGCCGGATCTTTGGCGGGCGGGTATCATAACCGGTAGCTAACGCAACGAGGAAAGGCGGGATTGTGGTTTCCACCAAGCCGACGATCAATGAAGTGGACTTCTGTGGTCAAGTGGCCTCCGAGGCCAATATCCTCATACGCCAGAATCCCAGTCTCTCGCCGTTGGACGAGGCCCGTATAGAAGGGTATGGCACTGGCGCGGGCCGCCGCAAGCGCAAGGACCTTCGCTTCTACGGCCGGAACGGCAAGCTCGTCCTTTGCGGTGAAGTGAAGCTGCCGGGAAAGCCCGAGGGGCGCTCTGCCTTCGCGGACAAGCTCATGCAGGATGCCTTTGCCAAGGCAGACGATGCCGGCATCCAATTCTTCTTCACTTGGAACGTCAACGAGTTCGCGATCTTCGATCGGAGTCTTTGGAAGCAGCCGCTGCTTGATCGCCGTGTACGCGTTTGGCGGCTGCCTCGGACGCTTGCGAGTGCCGAAGATGTGGCGCGTGAAGACAACCTCAATTTCGTCAAGACGCATTTCCTGCCCGACCTGCTGCGCGATCTGGCGGACATCATCTCCGGCCGGCGCCGCGAGTGGCTGCCCCCGGATGACATATTCATCAGGTCCCTGGAAAGCCACTTGGATTGGCCGGTCCAACGGACCAGCGCGTACATTCTCGAGCACGCCAAAAAAGCAAAGGACTTTGACCTGCGCGTCCAGCGCTGGATGAGCGATCAAGATTGGACCTTTGTTCGGACCCCGCACGAGGAATGGGCCAAGGTCGTGGACAACATGGCCAAGACCCTGGCCTACGTTTGGGCAAACCGGCTCATCTTCTACAAGGCGCTGCGCGCGCGTTTCCCCGACCTGCCGCGCCTTCAACTCCCCCGATCGGTGAAGACCCCCAATGACGCTTTCCGCGCGTTTAACCGTTTGTTTCAAAAGGCCGTTGATCGCAGCGGGGATTATGAACCGCTCCTAATGCCCGACGCCAAAGATTGGGCAACTGAACTGGTTTTCCGTCCGGTGAATGCGCTGGACGCATGGCGCGGGATGCTACGGGGGATGAAATCGGTGGATTTCCGCGAAGTCCCGTCCGATGTCGTGGGCCGCATCTTCCAAAAGCTCATCGGCCCTGATGAGCGCCACCGCTACGGGCAGCATTTCACCGGCGATGATGTGGTTGACCTTATCAATGCCTTTTGCATCCGAAGCGCCGGGGACGTGATCCTTGATCCGGCCTGCGGATCGGGCAGTTTTCTTGTCCGCGCCTACTACCGCAAGCGCCACTTGGACCCAGGGCGCGCTCACCTGGACTTGCTGGGCGAGCTGTTCGGCTGCGACATTGCCCTGTATCCGGCGCACTTGGCAACGCTGAACCTGGCCGCCCGTGAAATCAATGACGAAGCCAACTACCCGCGTATCGCCCGTCACAACTTCTTCGACGTGGACGCGAAGCAACCGTTTTGCCACATTCCGGACAATGCGGGGGGCCAGGAGCCCGTACCGCTGCCCCGGCTAGACGCGGTCGTGGGCAACCCGCCTTACGTCCGGCAAGAGAAAATCGAAAAGAAGGACAAGGCCCGCTTTGGCCAGCTTGTCAGCGGGGCGTGGCGCGACCTGCGATTGAGCGGCCGAAGTGACTTGCACTGCTACTTTTGGCCCGCCGCAACGCGGCTGCTCAAGCCTGACGGCTACTTCGGCTTCTTGACCAGCTCGTCGTGGCTGGATGTGGAGTACGGCTTTGCCCTTCAAGGTTGGCTCCTGCGCCGTTTCCGCATCTTGGCCGTCATGGAGAGCGCGGCCGAGCCGTGGTTTCCCGACGCCCGTGTCAAGACGTGTGTAACGATCTTGCAGCGGTGCGATGATGAGTCGCATCGCATGGGCAACCGTGTTCGCTTCGTCCGGTTCAACCGCAAGCTCGCCGAGATCATCGGGATTCCGCCGGCAGAGGACGAAGACGCGCGGCAGGAGGCGATTGAGCGGCTTCGCCAACGTATCCTCAGTGCCCAAACCGACTGTAAGGACGAGGAGTTGCGGATCATCGTCAAAACCCAGAAGGACCTTTGGGCCGATGGTGTTCGGGCCGGGCCGATCCTGGGTGATCTTCAAGAGGCTGAAATCCCGGAGGAATCGCGCAACTACCGGGCCGGAAAGTGGGGGCGGTACGTCCGCGCCCCGGATCTCTACTTCGACATCATGCGCCGCTTTGGCGGCCGCTTTGTGATGCTGGGCGAAGCCGCCACGGTCCGTTACGGCGTCAAGACTGGCTGCGACGCGTTCTTTGCGCCCAGAGATGTTTCCGCCGACATGCTGGCCAAGTGGCAAACAGACCGCGACTTCCGCGAACACTGCGGCGGCGCGCCGCGCAAGGATGTTGAAACGGGCACGCTGCGAATCATCGAGGATGGCGCTGGTGTCGTCCATCCCATCGAGGCGAAGTTTGTTGCGCCTGAGGTTCACAGCGTGATGAGTGTTGGTCGCCCTATGATCCGACGGAAGGATGTGGACCGCGTTGTTCTCTTGGTGAATGCTCCGCTCGACAAGTTGAGGGCCAAGGCCCCGTGGACCTGGCGCTATCTGCAATACGGAGCCACGGCGACTTTTCAATCTCGTAAGTCAAAGCCGGTGCCAGTGCCAAAGCGTAGCTTCATCTCCAAGCGCCCAGTGTGGTATGATCTGACGGATCAGGTCAAGCCGGGGACTGCTATCTGGCCCAAGGGGCAGCAGTACCGGCACCTTGTCATCAGCAACCCCGACCGGTTAGTGGCGAACTGCCGGCTTTACGATGTTGCGCCGCGCTCCCCTGAAATTGATCCGCTTTTGCTTGCAGCGGTACTCAACAGCACGCTGGTAGCTCTCTGGCGGAATTTCTACGGGCGTTATACGGGTACCGAAGGGGCCATGGAGACGATGGTTGTGGATGCGCTGATGACAGAAGTGCCCAACCCAGCCTTCGCCTGTAGCGAAGTCGCCGCACGCCTCCGTAACGCGTTTCACGCCTTATGCCGACGGGACACCGGCGACTTCATCGAAGAGCAGTTGATGGACTGTCACACGCCCGAGCGCGCCCGAAAGGTCGCTGCCGGGCCGCTGGTGTTTTCACATGAGCTACAGAAATCCGACCGCCGCGACTTGGACGATGCCGTCTTTGAACTGCTGGCGGTGTGCGACCCACCCCTTTCAAGCTTTCACTGCATGCACTTTCGGTGGTTTGCGTCGA
>CAZUAM010000503.1:0-5665 GCA_964618095.1 uncultured Planctomycetaceae bacterium
CCGGCCCGAACAGCCCGCCCTTTTGCACCTCCGGCGGAAGCGGCGCGTAGTGAACTTTATTGGGCCTGAGGCGCAAAACCGAGCAGCCTGATTCATGGTGTGTTCCCTTGCAGTTCCCGGATCTTTGCCGTGAGCTGTCGAGCTTGTTGCTCCGCTTCCGGAATCGGTGATCCGGCCCTGATTCCGGGACGTTTGTGGCCTGCTGCGCCCAGGTATGCATCGCGACGCAGGTTCAGACGTTGGCGGACTGTATGCAGAACATCTTCGGGAATCTCGCGAGCGACGAGCATCTTTTGCGGCGACTCGGCGTCGGCTGCGCGCCGATCGCCGAACCAGCGGAAAAGCTGCCCGGCCATGAACCAGTGTCCCGCGGCATTGGGGTGAACGGCGTCGGGCTGGAAGGTGAAATCCGGATGGGAGCCCCGCCGCTTCGCAACTTCGCGCGCCATCGGCTCGTGCAGATCCACAAGGAGCCAGCCTTCTTCGCGTCCGGCCAACAGCCATTTGGCGTAGCGATCCAACACGCAGTCGTACGAGAACGACTTCTTCGCCCGCCGATCGTCATAAAAGGGCGGTGTGATCAACACCAGCGTGGCTCCCACTGCTTCCACCTGCTTCTTCAGATTCTCAATCCCGTGCTGGTAACTGCGAAAACGCTGCTCGTCGAACGGCTGATAAATGCCGCAGTTGATTCCGTAGCAGGCAAACACGAGATCCGGTTTTGTAACGGCCAAGACCCGTTCCAACCGCTCGGCAAGATTGGGTCGCGGGAACCTTCCTCCAGCATGTCCTTCCTCGCTCAGACCGGACACGGTTTCGCTGGGCAAGCCGACGTTGATCACGATCGGCGGACTGTCCAACTTCTGCGTCAACAGCCAAGCGTCAAACATCGCCACGTAATGTCCCGCGTAGGTGATACTGTTCCCCAGGAAAATGATCCGCTTCGCTCGCCGCAGCAATTCCCGTCGGTTCGATTGAGCTGCTGCGGTGTGCCTGGCGACAAAGTTGACGACGCGGTCTGGCTGGGGATGGTCAAAATGATGGCCGTTCCAATCGGTTTGGCGATCGAACCAGGGTTGCTCCTGCGACGTTACAAACGCACCTTGCGCCGACGTCAGCAGGAAACAGATTACCGCCAACACGACTGGGATGCGCTTCACGAGCGATTGATGTAGCATGTTACCGTTTCATCTATTGCCAGAGCGTGTCTTCAAATTGACTGAACCCTAAGGTTGCAAAAAACCACGCCGAAGGCGTTGAACAACATAGCCCAGGGTCGTGCAGCGCACCCTGGGATGAGAGGCGATCAAACGTCCCGAAACCCCGAAGGGGTTTTACAAATCCGGGTGGGCGCCCGAGCTTGCACGTGTGTTGTGAAACCCCTTTGGGGTTTCGGGGCCCATCGCGCGGCTCCCTGCCCCAGGGTGCGCTGCGCGACCCTGGGCTGTGTTGTGAAACCGCTTCGCGGTAGCTGCGGAAATCGAACCTACGGTGAAATCCAGCGAGACCGGTTGAAACCAGGCTTCAGATTGCAATACACGGCGCCTTTCGACTCTCGTTGGGGATTATATGCAACTACGGACTGAATCGAGAAACAACGTTACGGCTCCGTCTTCCGAGGTAGGTGTAACCGACAATCCGCCGGCGTTCTTCGTGAACACGGATAGGGTCCCGCGATTGGGGCGAACAAAAAAACGGCCTCTTTGGCATGTTACGGGGAAGTCTTGCGGCGATCGGTGTGCATCGTCCAATCGCGTATCATCACAATACTTGGCCGAACCGCACGTGTCAACCAGCAGCAACGGATCATCGATTTCCAGCGGACGGAAACCCGCACGTCACAGCCGGTGCCGATCTGCCCAATCCGGATTCTTGACAACACAAAGAGCGTTAACGAAAATACCACCTGTACCGTTCAGCGGACGACTGCCTCAAAATGGTTCTGCGACCCGTGAACGGTTGCGGTTGTGAAACAATGATTTGCTCTGCAAAACGCTGCGTGTCGGTATTGCTCCTGCTGCTCCTGTCGGCTGCGCACCTTGCGGCCCAAGGGGATCTCGCTGATTCGGCGCAGGAGAACCTCCCGGCCCAGTATGGCGATCGCCCCAGAAACGCGGCTCGGGCGAAGATTGCGTACGAAGCAAATCTGGCGAAATACAAGGGTGCGGATGACGTGCTGGTTCTGCCGGGGCTTGTCGCCGACCGTAGACCGAAGCGTGTCGAGCTGATGGCCGAGGCGACCGGCCTGGCGGCCGGATCGATCGTCGAGTTTCTCCTGATCGACGCCAGCAGCGGCAAAGGCTACGAAGCACTGCTGTGGTCGTTGGCCCAACCCAGCGACGTTCACCAAGCGCTGGAATTCATTGGCATGGCGCCCGGCAAACCGTTCAACCCGGCCAAGCTCCGCTTCTGGTCGAAGGGCGAGTGGGTCGTGGCAAGTGTCGCCGCACCGCGCGATTCGGGTGACCGGGTTGTGCTGACGCGACTCGAGCGGCTCGTGATCGACAGGAACACCGCAGCGCCGCTCAGCGAGGCGGGCTTCGTCTTCGCGGGCTCGTTCATGGTCCAGAGGCCCGGCGAGAAGGCCGGCCGCGCGTACGCCGCCGATGTCCTGGAGCCGAAGTCGTTGGCGTCGATCTATAACGACCCCACCGCGGTGTTGGACGTTCCTCGCCACGCGCGCCAGCGGGCGGTTTATGGATCCCAGATCGTCGGCCCGGAATACGACTTCGCCAAGCACGAGCTGGTAAAGATCATTCTGGAGCCCGAGTACAAGGATGGGCGACGACGAGTCGTGGACCTGATGCTTCAAGTCCGGCGATCTTCGCTGACAGCTCGACCCGAGTCCAACGCGGCGGATCGTCCCGAGTCTGCGCCGGCGTTGGCGTTTCTGCTGACCAATGCACGTGGCAAACAGATGACCGAGAAGCCCCAACTGCCCGCCGTGCTGGAGGTTTTCGAGAGGCTGACTGGCCAGGGCCGCGACCCTTACGTCTCCGTCTGCTTCGACGCTGCACTGCTTCTGGCGGAGGTCCGACAGGTGTGCCGCTTCATCGCCGCGATCGACTCCGAGGCAGGCATCCGAGTCGAACCGCCCGCCTCGGGGCAGTTTTACTATGAAGCCCTGCTGCCGGACGTGGAGTTGCTGGACCGGGAAAGCCGCATCGTGGATCCGTGGGAACTGCACCTGGTGCGAGGTCGACAGCAGGCGCAGGAAAAGCTCACCGGAACGCTCAGGTTGCACAAGTCAGTCTTTGTCGGCGGCGACTCGAAGCCCAAAGCGAAAACGACGACCTTCGACGTCGGGTCTCCCGACGCGCTGCGTCGGCAATTGGACGCGGATGCCGCCCGGCGCCAAGCGGCTGGCCGAAGACCCGGGCCGCCCATCCTGCTGGTCTTTGCCGACGCAAACCTCAGGTATGGGGAGTTGGTCGAGTTCGTCGGCCCGGCGCTGGCCACGCACAACATCGTCCACGTCTTTCTCAACCCGGATCCGGCCCCTTGAAGCGTCGGAGTTTTTGACCTGTGCCGCCTCTGAAGCTGGAAACGTGAATTCCGCACCAGGAGTTGAACTATGCCAAACCACACAAGTACCGAGCGATGCCTTGTTCTCGCCTTCGCCGCGGTGCTGCTTGGCGCCGTGCTTGTGTCGGCCCGGGAGCAGACGACGCCGGACTCGCCCCCTGACCTGACCAAGACGATCGATTTCGAAAGGACGGGGGAGTATTTCCTGGGCCCGACCGGCGCCAAAGGCTGGATGTACGTCAGCGAACATTTGATGACCGATGAAGCTCGCCAGATACTCATCACCAAGGTCCAAGAGAGATCGCCGGCCGACGGCGTGTTGGAAGTCGGCGACGTGATCCTCGGCGTGGGCGACGCCTATTTCGATTCCGATGCCCGCAAGTGCCTCGGCCGGGCGATCGACGAGGCCGAAAAGGAAGGAAACCGGGGGATTCTGAAACTTGTCCGCTGGCGTCCCGTTCCAGATGCTCCGACCAGGCAGGGCAAGGAGCAGGTCGTCGAGATTCAACTGCGGGTCATGGGCACGTACAGCGACACCGCTCCGCAGAACTGTCCCAAGACGAAGAAGATCCTTGACGACGCGCTGCAAGTTCTGGTGGCGCGTGAAGATTGGTCGATCTTCGGCATCAAGGCGTTAGCCTTCCTGGCCACGGGCCAGCAGAAGTACATCCAGCTCGTCCGCGACTTCCTGCACGAGGCCAAGTGGGCCCGGCCCGATTTCCGGATGAGCGTGGAATCCGGCGGGCTGGTCGCCTGGGGCGCAGGCTACCGCAACCTGGTCTTGGCGGAGTACTACCTGGCGACCGGCGACAAGTACGTGCTGCCGGCGATCCGGGAGCATGCCGTGAAAACGGCCATGGGCCAGAGCAACGGCGGCGCTTGGGGGCACGGCTTCGCCTGGACCAGCCAGAACGATGGCCGGCTGCACGGCCGCCTGGGCGGCTACGGCGCCGTGAACCAGGCCGGGCTGCCGTGCTTCCTTGCCCTGTTGCTCTCGAAGAAATGCGGCATCGAGCACCCTGAGATCGATGATGCCATCGAGCGATCGAGACGGTTCTTCAAACAGTTTGTCGGCAAAGGGTCGATCGGCTACGGGTTCCACAGGCCGAGCCTGGAGATCCACTGCAACGGTCGGAACGGCATGTCCGGCAACGGGAAGAACGCCATCGCGGCGGTGGCCTTCGGCCTGCTGGGGGACCGCCCGGCAGTGCCGCCGGCAGCGAGGGACGCAGTGCCGCCGGCAGCGAGGGACGCAGTGCCGCCGGCAGCGCGGGACGCTGTGCAGTTCTTTTCCAAGATGACCGTGTCGCTGCACAACACCTGCGAGTACGGGCACAGCGGAAACTCCTACTCTTACTTCTGGGACCCGCTGGGAGCGAACTACGGTGGACCGGCGGCCGCGGCGGCCTTTCACAAACAGTTGCGCTGGTACTATGCACTCACCCGGCAGACCGACGGCAGCTTCGTGAATCAGCCTCTGGGGGGTTACTACGGCCGCGGGACGCTCGACGCGACGGTCGCCCAGGTGCTCATGATGACCTCACCGCGCAGGGCGATCTATCTCACGGGCAAAGGCCAGGACAGACGTTTTTGGCTTGACGACGAAGAAGTGAGCGAGGCGATCGAGGCCAGCCGATGGCGATTTGCCCGTACGGACGACGGGAGCCGAGCGCGTTGGGGGGGCGGCTGCCAAGCCGCGATCGTGAATGGCCTACGCTACGGACACTGTCGCTTTCACCCATTTGCGCGATGCACTTCCGCCAACCGAGCCGCCTCTGCCGTTGCGTCGTCATTGCCAATTCTTGCCAGCACGTCAGCGAGGGTCGTGTAGCTTCTGGCTAGCAACTTGTGGATGTATGTGGCTTGAGCGTTTTCGTCCAGCAGGCGGTTGAGGGTTTCGACGGATTCTTCAAGCAACAATCGTGCTTCCTGCACCTGGCCACGATGAGCCAACTGTTTGGCTAGTGATTCTTGCACAATGGCCGTCCAAGCTTGGTAAGGCGAGGCCTCGGGAAATCGCTCTGTCAGTAATGACTGCACGTCGAGCGCCTCACGGAGCTTCCGCTCGACCGCGTCCGGTTGGCGCTTACGGCGTAAGACGTCTGCCAACTGGTATAGGGCATGTACCTTTGCCGCAGCA
>CAZUAM010000504.1:0-5659 GCA_964618095.1 uncultured Planctomycetaceae bacterium
CCAACTCACCAAAACGCCATGAATTCACCCACAGATTCTGGCGAAGACCCATAAAAGACACGTGCGACTCAGGGCAGGGCAAGCGATTGCGTGAGGACGTTGTGGCGGCGCTGCGCGGTGTATCTGTACGATGCCTGGGATCGTCTCATCGTGCAGGTTGCTTTCCCGAGAGTTCTTGGGTCGCACAACGGTCAGGCCGCCGTACCGGCGGCCGACAAATGCCGTTGCGCGGCGGACAAACACGTTTAGCGGGCGACGGTACGCCGGCCCGTGGTAGCGCCGCATTTGTCAATCTGAGTCAGCACGGAAACGCGACACATGGGACGGTCCCCGGCGCATTGCCGGAGGACGACAACAAACGCAAGCAGCCAGCCAATTTCGAGCGATACTTGGGCGGCGGGGAACAGTTGGCGGCCGGGACAGCAGTGGCCATGGATCGGAGAACTCGCGCAGTGATCGCCGGAAACGTCCCGGTTGCCGCGCGTCTTGATCCGGAGGAAGCCCGGGCGGGGTCTGCTGCTTTACGCAATTGTCCGGCGGGTAGGTGAGCAAGTCGGGGAGTCTCAAGAGGACCCCGGTCAGAGCAATCCGCTCAGGCTGCTCAGCCCGATCGGCTCGCGGCTGGCGAACGGCTCGCCGTAGCGGACGCCGATCGACCTGCCCCAGGCGACCGCCTGTTGGCGGAGGCGATCGACCGGGGTGGGCAGAGCCGGCGGCTGGTTTTCGACGAACTGGCTCCGGTAGCATTCGACGGCCGCCTGTTTCTTGTCCCAATAGTCACTGATGTCCAGGACGAACGCCGGCTGAGGAATCTGACGGAGGTGAAAACAGTAGTAATAGAAGATCCGCTCGGGCAGGTGTGGCTCACCGGGCAGGTCGGTCTTGGTCAACTTGGCCCAGAACCGGGCGGCCTCGGTCAGTTGGGTGGCGGCCAGGTGGTCGGGATGGGCGTCGATCCAGTAGGGAGCGAAGATCCAACGCGGGCGGGTCTGGCGGAACACGCCTGCCAGTCTCGCCCGGGCCTCGAGCGTCGGCTCCAGGCTCCGGTTGGGCAGGCCCAGGTTCTCCCGCCAGTCCAGCCCCAGGATCCGCGTGGCCGCGACGGTCTCCCGGACACGAATTTCCGGCGAGCCCTGCGGCGTCGGTTCGCCGTTGGTCAGGTCCAACACTCCGACCGAGAGTCCCTCGGCCTTGAGTCTCAAGATGGCTCCACTCATCCCCAGCTCGGCATCATCCGGATGGGGGGACACTGCCAGAATATCGAGCATGGCGTCTTTTCTCCCAAGGGCACCTGGACATTGCAGGCCCGATCCATTGTACTTCGCCGCTGCCAGGATACCGAAGAGCGACTGGTGGTTTGTCGTAGCGAAGATCACCGGTAGCCGTGACGCAACGCGTCGCGGGAAACCGTGGTAGGGGTCATTCGATCTAGTTCCTACCGCGACGCGTTGCGCGGGCGGCTATCGCCAGTTATTCGTCTGATCGGATGCGACAGACCGATGAGAAGGCAGTCGGCAGTCTCGGAAGTCTAGGCAATCTGCGAAAGACTGGCGGCCGGTGGTTGCCTGCCGGCTACGGGTGCGGCATCCCAAGAACCGGTGCCGCCATCCTCCGTCTCTGCGCGTTTTCAGGTCTTAGTTGTCAATTCCCCGCGAACTGGTCTGGACTCGGCCTGCTGATTTTGAGAAACTCCCGCCGCTTTTCCGAGCACCTCTTGGGCAGGTTCGACCCATGTTCCGCTCCATTTTGTCTTCCGGCAGGCCGGCGCGGCTCGCTTGTTGGTGCATTGCCGCCGTGGCCGCTGCATGTTTGGGCCTTTCGGGTTGTACCACTCTCGGCTACTCCGATTATGACTTCTCCCAGGTGGAAGGCTTTGGCAAGGACCTGCCGGCTCACTGGTCCCGAGAGTTCCGCCCACCCGACAATCAGGTTGCCCCTCACGCGGTCACGAACAAGGGCATGCAGATCGAGCGGAGCCTGGGCGTCCGATAGGACTGCACACCTGCGGCGCTGCGGCAGTGCCGGGCCGTCGGCGGCTTGAATCGGTCTTCCGCGCCCTCTGCGTGTGGCGGCCGTCGCCCGAAAGGCCGTCCTCAGGATGCAGAGAGCCGCGCGTTGTCGCGCCGACGTGCCGTCGGCGGCTAAACGGGCAGTGATTTACGAAAACGGGAGGTTTTTTCGTTACGCTTCCTGAAACGGGGGCGCTTCACTCCGTCTGATCGATCGCCTCAGAGAGTAACTCCGGGAGGTTCTCCAGCCGGCGGAACTCGGCCACCACTCGGGAATGGGCGAAGATCCGCACACGTTTGACGTAGTCGTCGAACTGTTCTTGGGCCAGCGTGTGAACCGCCGGCGAGACCTCACCCAGCGGGCGGTAGCGGTCCTGCTTGGGGAAATGGATCTCGACGTCGAACTCGACTTCACGGGTCACCGGCGGGGCGTCGAAGAGGATCTCGTGTGGGGCCACCATGCGGCCGAGTGCCGTGCCGGCGACCGCCGCAAACCGCTCCGCGCAGGCCGCCAGCCAGGGATAGGGCCGCCGGGCAAGGCGATGGTAAAGCTCCGGCTGCTCGAGAAAACTGAATTGGGCCAGCCGTTTGTAGAGTTGGCGGGTGGGGCCGAAGAGCCCCTGGAGCAGATCGCTGGCCGGGCCGTCTGCGGCGGCGCGCTGCAACTCGGCCAGCATCGGCCCTTCGGTCATGCGAAACAGGGCGTCCAGATCCAGCCCGGCGTGCAGCAGGTAAAACGCCCGTTGCAGCATCGCGGTGGCCGCCCGCACGCCGTGATGCCAGTAGACCTCGCTGAACATCACGTAACGTGCAAAGACCATCAGTTCGGCCGCGGTCTTGCCCTTGTCGGTGATGGCCAGCCCGTCGCCGGCCTGGTTCAGGCACAGGCTTCCCAGCAGCCGCTGCTGGTCAAAGTGCCGGCCGTAGGGCACGCCCGCGTGCAGGCTGTCGCGGAACAGATAGTCCATCTTGTCGATGTCGATCGGCCCGGAGAGCATACTGGCCAGGATCCGCGAGGCCGTGTGGCGGGGTTTCTCGCTGAGCAATGCGACCACCTCGCGGGGGTTGATTCCCCAGTCTTCGCGCAGCACGTCGGCCAGCTCGCCTTCGAGCAGGAAGCTGTTGGCGAACAGTTCGTGGCTGGGGACGCTGGGCAGTTGCATGTCCTCGATCGGATGGCAGAAAGGCCAATGGCCCAGGTCGTGCACCAAGGCGGCCACAATGGACACTTGGGCGTCTTCCGGGCGGACGGCCGCGGTGAATCGCCGGTCGCTGGCCAGTTGCTTCAGATACAACAGGGCCAACCGGTAGACGCCCAGGCAGTGTTCGAAGCGGGTGTGGATCGCCGCCGGATAGACCAAAGAGACCAGTCCCAGTTGGCTGATCCGGGCCAGCCGGCGGAACTCGGCCGTGTCGATTACCTGCCGCACGCGGCCGGTGAGCGGGACGTCCGTCTCCGGCGGAATCCGCACCAGTCCCCGCCGGGCGTCCAGGGCGGCTACTTCCGGGATGTCGCGGATGGTGGTCATCGGGTTATGTTACCGCTGGGGACCGGGCAGCCTCCGGGGCTTGGCGGCCGTGGTCGGCTGCTACGACGCAATGGCACTGGCCGCCTCTCCCACCCAACGTATTCCGGCCACCCAGCCGAGCAGCACCGTCACCAAGACGTAGAAGGCATAGTGGAAGAATCCGCTGCCGAAGTCAAGGTCCAGGCAGGCCAGTGCGACCATGGCGCCTGCGACCAGGAAGGGGGGGACGACGAAGAACCATTGCCAGAGGTCGCCGGTCAGGATCGTGCCGCCCAGCTTGCTGTAGATACCCCATAAGACTACGTAGCTGAGTGCGCAGATGGCCGAGCGAACGTACAGGGCAGTGCCCTGATAGGGCTCCAGTTCGTCGTTTCGTAAGAAGCTGTAGGCGGCCACCACCAGCGGCGGCGAAATCAACAGCAGGCCGAGGATTCGGATTGCCAAGTTACTCTGGATCAGACTGCCGGCCACCCAGGTGAGCAACACCACCGTGAGGGCAACGCCGCCGATGGCAACGGCCATCACCGGCGGGAGCCTGGTCTGTTCCCGCGTGATCGGCTTGGTGATCAGCTTTCCGGTAGTGCTGCGGCCCCCTTCGGCGAAATCGGTGGGGCCATGGACCTTGACCTCTTCCGCCTCGCTGGGCACCTCGATCGTCGTCTTGCAGTTGGGACAGGCCCCCGACTTGCCGGCAAACTTGTCACTGACCTTGAACCTCTTGCGACAGCCGGGACAAACGACGAGTATCGACATGCGGTGACTCGCAACAGAGACGGGGCGCCATCTTCAGGGTTCCGTCCCAAGTTTCGCACACATAACCTTGGTGTCAAGGATCACCTTTAGCAGGGGGGGCAATGACCCACTGGCGGGCTGTCGCCCACGGCGCGGCTAGTCAATTATATGAAGGTGTCCGGGAATTCGGATTCGTGGAAAGCCGCGACCAGTGGTCGCGGAACCCCGCCGCCACTGGCGGCGGCTTTACACAGCCAACTGGAGCATCCTCATCTCGTGTCTCGAATTCCCGGATGCCCTCAAGCATATATATAAGGTCGCCGGGAATCGGACGCACGACGAGGTGTAGAAGAAAGCCGGCTCACTGCATCGGTGGGATTCGCCGGACGCAGTCCGGAGGCGTTGGGGCCTCGTTCTGAGGTGCCCGGCCCCCCGGACACACCGAGTGATATGATTGTCTCTGATCCAACTGTAAGGTACGATCACCAGAGACGGACAGCGAGGTCGTTCTGGTTCGACAGCGAGGGTCCAGGTGATCGAGTTCCTCTGCCCGAACGGGCACAGAATCCACTGTCCGGAGGAGCAGGCGGGGCGGGTGGCCCGATGCCCCCGGTGTGGGGTTAAGTTCCGGATCCCCGACCCATCGGAGGCGGAGGTTGCGGATTCTTCCGACAGCGATTCCGGCGCCTCCCGGCCGGAGTTGACGGATTCCGGGGTCTCGAAGGTCCCGCCGGACGGCCCCCACGGAGCATCGGACGAGGCGCCGCAGATCGAGTTCCTCTGTCCTAACGGCCATCGCCTGCACGGGGCGGCCAGCCTACAGGGACGCCCCGGGGAGTGTCCGGAGTGCGGATCCAGGTTTCGCATCCCCACCTACGACGATGTCTCCGGGGAAGAGACGACGGAGGTGGAGATCGGTGTCGGCAGGGCCGATGGGGGCGGCGAGTCGGGCATGGCGCTGGCGGAGGTCGAGGAAATCGCGGAGTCCTCCGAGCAAGACCGGGCGGTGGAACCACCGGAGGTCGAGCAACTCGCCGCGGGGCATCCGCTGGCCGGACTCTTCCGCAGGCTTTGGGCGGAAAAACCCACCGGGGCTACCGTCGAATTGCACCTGGGCAACGGTGAGACGCTCCTTCCCGACCGATTCGCCCCGGCCCTTTCGCAAGGGAGCCATGGGGTCTTCGCGGTTGAGGAGACGGGCGGGACCCACACGCTGACGGTGGTGGCCTGGGATTCGATCGTCCGCGTGCTGATCCGCGGCGTCGGAGAACTGCCCGAGGAGATGTCCGACTGAGGGAAGCACCCGGTCCCGGACTTAGAGCCTATCCGAAAACCCCTCACCCCCGGCCTGGGCTGAGGAAAAACTCTAAGTCGGTGCAGGTTGTATTG
>CAZUAM010000505.1:0-5644 GCA_964618095.1 uncultured Planctomycetaceae bacterium
CGAGGCTGGAAAGCAATTCGGGACGCGAGCGGAGCAGTCCTTCGGCCAGGTTTTGGATGTGGGCCCGGAGGTGCGCCTGGTCGAGCGTGGCGATCCGCGACAGGTCGAGCGAGTCGATCAGCTCGCGGTGGATACGCGTCTTGAGCTTCTGAAACTCGGTCTCGAAGCGATCGGCCGGCTGCCGGGCCTCGGGCTGCCCAATGGCGGAGCAACTCGGTTGCCCATCCACGGGGCGGGCAGCGTCGGGTCCGGTTTGGTCGGGCTGGTGGAAAACTCTCATCGTGATGCGGTTCCATTCCCAGTGGAGGTTTGCACACTACGGGCAAAGGCGGAAAAGCTGCGGCTGATGCGCGACCTTTTGGACGACTCCACCAGCGGCACACCCCGGTTGATCGCCCGGCTGACTGCCAAGCGATCTTCCGGTATTCGCTGGAAGACCTTGATCCCCAGGATCTCTTCTACTTTGGCCGGGTCGATCTGCCCGCGGCCTGCGACTCGGCCGAGCACCAGGCGGAACCGATCGCGCGGCAGCCCCATCTTGGCGGCCGTATCCAGTGCCCATTTCGCCCGTCGCAGCCCCGGCACGTCTACTCTGGCCAGCAGACCCACGAAGCTCGAAAGCCGCATGGCCTCGATCTGCTCCCGGTCTAGCGCGTGGTCCAGGTCGACCACGGTCACCGCGCAGATCCGCCGCATCAGGGTGAACAACTGGCGGACCGCTTGGTCGCTAAGCGTGTTTTCCGGGACGCCTCCGCCCTCGGGAAATCCGGCCTGGGCCAGCACCCGCAGGCCCGAAGGGTGGAGCGTCATCGCCGATTGCAGCATTCTGCGATCCATCCGCTCCCACTGCCGGCAGACGTCGTCGGTGGTGTACTGCGGTTGAATGTCCAGCAACAAGGGGAGGTCGCTGGGGGCCGGCTTCAGATCGACCAGGGCGACCTTCTCACTGGTCCCGGCGGCCAGCCGCACGGCCAGATTGACCGCCGCAGTGGTGGTGCCGATCCCGCCGCTGGGCGAGAACAGCGAGATCACTTGTCCCCGCCTCCCGGCGGCGGCATCGGCTGCCAGCTTCAGCACCGCCTCGGAGAGTTCCTCGCGGAGCCGGCCGAGGTCAAGGAACTCGCGGGCACCTGCCCGCATCGCCTCGCGGACCACTTCCACAGTAACGCGTGGACCGACGGCCAGGATGGGGGCGTCGGTGATTTGATGGGCGGTGCGAATCGCGGCCAGTGCTTCGACACCGGCACCGTTGCAACTGACCAGGACCAGATCGGCCTTTGCGCCCGCCAGGCGCCCCGGCAAGCCGTCGTAGCCGACCACGTCCTCGGCCTCGCAGGTGAGCCCTTCGCCCAACAGAATCCGACGCAGCTCGTCGCTCCGCGGCTGCTGGTTGTCTGCCAATACGATCCGCATTTGTGTCACCTCGAAGTTGTTGGTCGTAAGCCGCCGTGCCGGCGGCTGCTAAACGTTCTCTTGTTCCCACTTTCCTTGTTCCCACGCTCCGCGTGGGAACAGTTCATCGGGACCTGGAGCGTCCCGAGTCTGCGTTCCCACGCAGAGCGTGGGAACGAGTGCAGCCTGGCAGTGTTCAGTGCGTCAATCGAAGTTTGTGGATATAGGTATTTCGGCCCGGCTCCGCGAGATGATCGGGCGAGGTCGTCCAACACGTGCTGTGGATGATGAAACAGGGCTCGACGCAGACCGTGAGCCGATCGTCTTCCACCGCCGCGCCGAGGATCCGCGCCGCCACAAACCCCACCAGCCTGGCTTGTCCGGCCTGCTCGTTGGGATCGGTAAACGTGTCGTACAGGGGGAAAACCCTCTTCATCTCTCCCGCGGCCGCCAGTTTGTCGATCAGGTGTGCCAGGTCGTCGTTCAGTCCCGGATGGGCCGCGGTGTCGACCTGTCGCACGGCTGCGGCCCAAAGGGGCGCCTTGGGAGTGACCGGCCCCAACACGCCCTCGGGAGGCAAGTCGCCGGGCGTCAGCCCCCGGGCGATCTGGGTTGCCAGCACGCTGACGTCTATGGTCCCGTCGTAGAAGACCAACACGGCGTTCTCGTCTGCCGTGGGATCGTCGTTAGGCGAGTCGAGCCGAAGGACCATCTCCCGGACGTTGTTCGCGTTGGCGTCGCCGCCGGTGGCCCGTTGCGAAACCCACGCCGAGGCGTCGATGGCCATCGGCATCATCGGCGATCGGGCCGTGCCGGTGGGCCGGAAGCCGATCAGCAGGTTGTCGAGTGTGGCGTAGGCACCGCCGAGGACGTCGACCGCCCGCGGGCCGTTGCCGTGGAACAAGTCGAGAATGTAGCGAACCGGGTGGTTGCCTTCGGCCAGGCGCCGGCAGCAGACGTGCAAGGTGTTGTGCGGCGGGTCGGAGGCCTCCAAAGGGATCGACCTGTTGAACCGATAGGGCGAGCCCCCCGTGACGTCGGCCACAAAACCCGACTCCACGACCATGTCGCCCGGGTGAAGGCAGAACGCCGCCGACTGGGCCTGGTTGTTGAGGCGGCGGTACTGCTGGGCAACGTCCTCGGCCTGGGCGAAGTCGTCGGTCTGATCGGGGACCGGCGGGTGGGGATAGTCCCGCAAGAGATCCTCGTCCAGCAGGGCCGAGGCGGCGGCCAGGGCGACCACGTCGGACTTCTGCTGCATGTTGCGGTTGACCAGGACCAGGAAGTTGTAGTTGAGCACCCAGGCCGCAATCAGCAGGAAGATCACCAGTACCCAAATCGCCAGCAAGGTCACCGCCCCGCGGCGAGGATGCCGTCGGCCGGCGCGGCCACGGACCGCAACGGGTTTTCCGGTGTTCGACTGGCTGGCGGACATGGGCTGGTGGAGGTTTCGCGGTTTCCGAAGGACGGTTAGTCTGTCAATTACGAGCACGGCCGGCACGGCCGCAGCACGCGACGAGTGGTCCGAGTTGGGGGTGTCTGGAAACAACTTCACACTCTGGAGGAGTAGCCCCGCCCGGGAGGGCGGAGTTGGACGCGTTGCCATTCTACGAACCCCCCCTCCCGGGCGGGGCTGTGAGCGAATGCAATAGTGCGTACCTGTTCTTGGACAACTTCTTAGTTCCTTTCCGGGCCGGCTCCCTCGGCCTCGACCTGGACGTAGATCACCTGCCCACGCGGTCCCTGCTCGAACCGGCCTCCAGCCGCCAAAGTTGCGCCTTGCGGTGGGGCCAACGTGGGGACGTTACGGGCGGCCGTGCCGGGCTGCGGTCTCTTCCGGCAGTCTTTGCAGCCCGACCCGGACGGTGTAGACCCCTGCGAACTAACCGGCACGGCCGGCGCCGGTGGAACTCCTTCGGCCATGGCCGTGCCGCGGAGCGACTCTTCAATCTCCGAGACCTGGAAGGTGACCTGCTGCATCTGCCCGCCACGCCAGATCTGTGCCGTCTTCACCGCGGGCTGGGGCACCGGCTGCATCACCAGACCCAGCAGGTCGTTGGGGTTGACCAGGTCGTTTTCGGTTTCGGCCTGGGCCAGTATTCCAGCCTCCAGGCTGCTGCGAAGCGTGACGCTGAGTGTCCCGAAGCGCTGGGCCAGGATCAGCTTGTTGGCCTGCTTGGGAGAAACGGCCACGGTGATGTTCCGCAGGTTCCCCGGCCGGTCCTCGCTCCGCGGGAACCGCGCCTGGCTGGTGGCCAGCACCTTCACCCCCCGCAGCAGCGTCAGCGTGGTCAGGCCGCCCAACTCCGGCTGCTTGCTCTTGACCGTCAGGGCAACGTCGACGTGCGACTCCGGCTGGATCATGCCGTTTAGCGCGCTATTGGCGTCCACCTGCAAGGTAACGGCGCGATAGCCGGGCGGGAGCTGATCGGCCAGCATGGGAACCTCGCCCACCCCGTACAGGTCTTTCTCCAGGATCGGCTGACCGGCCATGATGGTCGTCTTGACCAGCCGGAACAACGCCCGCGACCTCAGTCGCACCGCGTCCTCGGGAAGCTCCTTGATCGGCACCTGGATCGTCTCCAGGTCCTCGTCGCGGATGCGGCTGTACTTGGGCAGATTGACCTTCGGCGCAACTACCGTGGCCGTCTGCCTCGTGGGGCCTTCCCTCGGCGAGCCGAAGTAGTGACGGGCCGCGTAGGCCGTCAGCAGACCGAACAGAACGGCAATCACTCCTACGGTTACCGTGCCGGGACTGATGCGTTTCATTTGATGTCTCTCCTGGCGGGAACGGTATCTCGCTCCCTGGTGGTGGAACGGTTTGACTGCTGCCCTTTTTCGCCGTAGCAGGCTGCGGAAGTCCTACCGCCGCACCAGCGTGGACGTGACTATTCCTTTCGCATGATGTACTGGCCGCAGATCTTCTCGTCGGTCCAAGCGAAGCCGGCCAGGTGCATCAGCGAATTCATGGCGGCCTTCTTGGCGTCCACTCGGACCATCACGCCCACGCAATCGCCGCTGCGTACCGTCTGCCAATCGCGGGGCCGGATCACCACGTCGTCCTCGTCCAGGCAGCCTGCGAACCGCCAACCGGACAGCGCCCGATGCACCGCCGCGCTGACGCTCTCGGGGGTGGCGCCGGGGAGGGTGGCTTCGCGGGCCCCGACCAGGGCCGCCGCCTGGATCGCCTGGGTGGCCAGCAGGTAAGTGCTCAACTGGACGACCGCCAGGAGCACCAGCAGCAGGATCGGCAGCACGATGGTCAGTTCGAGGCTCAGGACGCCCCGGCGAAGTTTACGCAGTTTTCCTATCTTTCGGCTTGGCCCGCGGGCTTTGCGCTCGACGCTCGCTCGAAACTCGGACATCACAGTGGGCTCGGAAAGGTGCTTGGGCTTGTCGCTGGGGTGTTTCCTTCTGCAAGCTCGGGGGTGGGATCGCGGTCGGTCAGAGACCTCCCCGCGCAACCAGCCAGGTCAGCACCGCGTAGGTGCTGATGGCCATGGGCACGGCGAAGGGGAGGGCACGGGCCCGGCGCTTTCGGCCCGATCTGCCGGCAGGCCGCGGGATTTTCAGATAAGGACCGCTTCTGGCAGCCGCACTGTGGGTCTTCGGACGGCGGAACAACGCGACCAGGGCCATGGCGGCTGCAATCACGGCACTTACGCCGAAGGCGATCAGCAGACACTTGGGGCCCAGCCACGCGCCCAGGGCGGCCAGCAGCTTCACGTCGCCCATGCCCCCGCCGCCGGCCAGCCAGGGAAGCAGCAACAACACAAACCCGACGCCAAACCCGGCCAGGGATACCCACAATCCCCAGCCGGTCGGCGCCAAGGTATGATAGATGAGGCCTGAGATGGCCGCCGGGACGGTCAGGTAGTTGGGGATGCGGCGCATCCGCAGGTCGGTTGCGGCCGCCAGGGCCGCGTACACGCCGACTGCCATCACAAAGACCTGCGTTCCGACCACGATGCTGCCTTCTTCTGATGGATGGGTTTGCCTTGCGGCCGTCTGGTTCGGAGCTACGCGCAACGGTCGCACTCAAGGTGAAGCGGGCCGTTCGCGCCGGAGGATACTGGTATCTGCGGGTGTGTCCGCGTGCGGATCCGTATAGCTGCCGAAGTCCATCTGACAGGGGTCACACGGACTGGTTTCGACGGTCCAACTCTGGTCCACGTGCAGCACGGCTTCAGCCACGTCACCCAGCTCGTCGATCACGCCGTCGCGCACGGCCGAAAGCCCGCCCACGATGCCG
>CAZUAM010000506.1:0-5643 GCA_964618095.1 uncultured Planctomycetaceae bacterium
CGTCAGAACCGAGATGCCGCATTTGGGACGGTCCCGGTATTGCGAGGGACAATCATGCCGTAAGGCATTGACACGAAAGAGCTTCTGAATCGGGAGTCGCCCCACCTCCCTATGTTCGACCGTCTCGCCGGATCAGTTGCCCATCTTACCTAGTCTTTTCAGCTACCGTCTCTTGCGTAGTCGCAGCGTTCTTGTTAGACTATCCCGATAGCACGTGTGAGGGTGCTCCGTTTCTTGAGAACGGGCCAAGGCATGGCCTATGTGAGTGGTATCTCTGGCACCGTGGAGGGGTACCCGGTTCGACAGCGACTTCAGACCAAGGGTCGGTGGAATGGCTCGTACGTTAGCAGAAGAAACTACTTTGCGCGATCTCTACCGCGCCATCTTCCGCCACCGCCGCAAAGCGATTGGCTTCTTTCTGGTTGTGATGACCGCAGTCATCGGGGTCACGGTTCTTTCCCCGCGGGAATACCGCTCGGAGGGAAAGCTGTACGTTCGCCTGGGTCGCGAAAACTCAACCTTGGATCCGACGGCAACCATGGGGCAAGGGTCGATCGTCGCCGTTCCTCAGTCTCGCGAGAGTGAGATCAATACCACGGTCGATCTGCTGGCCAGTCGCGTTCTGGCAGAAACCGTGGTGGATGGGCTCGGCCCGGCCAAGATACTCCCTGCAAACCACCGGGCGTCGCCCGCCAAGGCCACAGCAAAGGCGGACGGTAGTTCCGGCTTCGTAGCCCGCGCTGCGGACGGGCCCGATGCCGCCGAGACGCGTGCCGGGAAACGTCCGGAAGGAGCCCAGCTTCGCCTTGCGATGAAGGACCGTGACCGGGCCGTGAGATGGGTTCAAGAGCACCTCAGCGTCGAGCCGGTGCGGAAGTCGAACGTGATTGTCATCCAGTACAAAGCGCACGCGCCGGCGCTGGCGCAAGCGGTAGTGACCGAGCTGATCAACGCGTATCTAAAGCACCACGTCCGAATGAATCGGACTGAGGGCGCCCATGAGTTTCTGGTTGAACAGGCGGATCGCTCGCGTGAGAGGCTTCTCAAGGCCGAACGCCTTTTTCGGGACTTGAAGACGGAAACGGGGCTGGCGGATCCCCCCGAGCAGCGCCGCATAATGGCCACGCGCGTGCTGGGGCTGGAAGACAGTCTGGCAAGCACAACTCGCGAGATTGCGGCCTCGGAGGCCAAGATCAATCAATTGCGGGAGACGCTGGCAACCCTGCCCCGCACTGAGGTAAAGGAGGTAACCACGGGCATTGGGGATTTCGGAACAGACGGCATGCGGCAGCAGCTCTACATTCTGCAATTGCGTGAGCAGGAGCTGGCGGCCAAGTACACCGAGGCCCATCCCGTCATGGAGAGCGTTCGCCGGCAGGTGGCGGCAGCCAAGGAAATCCTCAGCGGCGAGGAGCCCACCCGCCGCCAGGTCACCACGGAGCCCGACGTGGCGTACCAACAGCAGGATCTGGAACTCCTTAGCGAGCAACCCCGGCTTGCCGCGCTTGAAACGCAGGCCGACCAGCTTCGCACCGAGCTGGTCGAGGCCCGCAGCCAACTGGGGACGCTGAACGAAAACGAGCTGCGGATCAAGCGACTTCAGCGGGAAGTCGACCTGTACGACTCGGAGTATCGAACCTACGCGTCGAGCCTGGAGCAGTCACGGATCGATCAGGCACTGGAAATGGAAAGGATTTCGAACATCAGCCTGGCCCAGCCCGCCACCTACGAGGCCAAGCCGGTGCGGCCGCGCGTCCTGTTGAACCTGGGTTTGGGCATAGTCGTGGGCGTTTTCGGTGGTTTGTTGCTGGCCCTGATGGCGGAGCGTCTGGACCATTCCTTCAGGACCCCGGAAGACGTCGAGAAGAAGCTGGAGTTGCCCGTGTTGATTTCGGTTCCGCACTTGAGATCCCGAGAGTTGGCTATCACCGCGAGGAATTGAACCCATGGTCACGCAAACACCGACGAGGACGGCGGATCCGAATGGAAGGCCGACCAGTTGTCCGAGCGAGGAAGTCCAGGAGCAGTACCGCTCATTGTTGTGCCGTCTGCCCTGGCCCGGAAACGGGGCCTCGCGCCCGCTTCAGACTTTGGGTATTACGAGCTGCTACCGCGGGGAAGGGGTAAGCATAGTAGCTTCGCAACTTGCTGCAACGGCGGCTTCCACGGACCGCGGCCCCGTCCTGTTGGTCGACAGTAACCTTGCAAGTCCCTCCGCCGAGCGGACTTTCGAGCTGGGTCCGGGTGCCGGGCTAGCCGAGGTTCTGCTCAAAGGCAGGAACCTCCTGAGCTGTATCCAACCTTCCCCGGTGCGAAATCTCTCGGTCCTGACGGCCGGTGACTCCAATGGACAGGAGACGCAGGTCTACGACCCGGCCGGCTTGGCAGAAATGCTCGAAGTGTTCAAGGGCCTCTTCAAACTAGTGGTATTCGACATGCCCCCGGCGGGTCAATCCGGACTCGCCGTTCGATTGGCATCGCTGATGGACGGCGTCTTGCTGGTGGTAGAAGCCGAACGGATTCGCTGGGAGGCGGCCCGTCGGGCGACCGAGGAACTCCGCCGATCCAGCGTGCCTCTATTGGGGGCCGTGCTCAACAAGCGACGGCAGCACGTTCCCGAATGGTTGTATCGTACCCTGTAGGCCGCGTTTGGACCGGGGATTCACCGGCCACAACCGCCAAGCTTGCCGCGCGGCACCGCCCTTTCTCTTCAGCAGTGTGGGCCGGACGGTTACCGGCCATTCGCAAGTACCGAGACGACGATGGTTTTATCCAAGCTAGTTGGTGGCATCTGCGAGCGATTCGGCTTCTCCCGTCCGATTCCCGTCAGGGGGCTGTATTCGCCTGACCAATTTCAGACCATTCTTTCCCGGGAGCGGGCGCGAGCAGATCGCACCGGCGACACGTTCTCGCTGATCGCGTTCAGTTGCGCAGCAAGGGGCCACGGTCCGGACACCACGGCCGGCCTGGTGAGGATCCTTGCTGGGCGTCTTCGCACCACGGACGATTTCGGATGGCTGGACGCCAAGCGGATCGGCGTCGTCCTGCCCGGCACCCCCGCTTTTGGTGCAAGGAAGGTCGCCGAGGACGTCATTTCGAGTTTCCCGAGCGCTCGCGCCGCACCGCCCTGGCAAATCCATTGCTATCCTACCAAGGGGCCGCCCAGCAAATACCCTTGGGAAGGAAGGCCATTGGGCGTGCCCGTTGGGGCCGCTGCGGGAAACGGCAGGGCGGCGCGCCCCATGGAACCCTTCTTCATCTCCGCGACGCCCGCCTGGAAGCGCTGCCTGGACGTGGTTGGCGCCCTGGCGGGGCTGGTCCTGCTCTGCCCCCTATTTGCGGTCGTTGCCGCGGCCGTCAAAGCCACGTCCCCGGGACCGGTCTTCTTCAAACAGATGCGAAGCGGTCGCGGCGGGAAGCCGTTTGTAATGTACAAGTTCCGCTCGATGATCAACGGGGCCGAAGACCGGCAGAGCGAGTTGGCGAAGCTCAACGAACGGGACGGTCCGGCGTTCAAGGTCCAGCACGATCCTCGCACCACGCCAATAGGGCACGTCCTTCGGATGACCGCCATCGATGAGCTGCCTCAGCTCTGGAACGTGCTCAAAGGCGATATGTCGCTGGTGGGCCCGCGCCCCCTGCCCTGCGGAGAATCCGACGCCTGCCAAGGATGGCATCGCCGCCGGCTGGACGTCGCGCCGGGGTTGACGTGCATCTGGCAGGTGAGCGGTCGGTCGGAGGTTTCCTTTGCCGAGTGGGCTCGCATGGACATTCAATACATCCGTTCACAGTCGCTGTGGCGCGATCTGGCGTTGATCGCCCGCACAGTTCCCGCCGTGCTCTCGGGAAAAAGTGCACGCTGAGGCTGCGCTTCATCGAGTAAGGAAAGCATTCTGATGATCTCCTCGGACCCCAGCCGGCGTCGTCCTCGGGTACTGCTGCTGGCCTACGCCTGTAGTCCGTGCCGGGGTTCAGAGCCGGGAGTTGGGTGGAACCGGGCCCTCCAATCCGCCCGGCATTTCGACACGTGGGTGATCTGCGAACAGCGGGAGTTTGCTGCGGGCATCGAGCGTTACACGGCTCAGCGCGGTCGCGTTGCCGGCCTGGAGTTCGCTTTCGTTCCCTTCACGGCCTGGGAGGAACTGTTGGGGCGAATTCCGGGAATCGGCTACCTGGGGTACAACCTCTGGCACCGGCGGGCGTTCCGCACGGCGCGGCGGCTCCACCAGCGGCTACGCTTCGACCTGGTCCACCAAATCAACCTCTGCGGCTTCCGGGAGCCCGGATACCTCTGGAAGCTGGACGCGCCTTTTGTCTGGGGTCCCGTGGGAGGCACGCAGAACTATCCCTGGCGATTCCTGCCGACGGCCGGCCTGTATGGAGCGCTCTGGGAGGCAGCCCGCAGCACCCTCAACAACCTGCAATTGCGTTTCAGCCCGCGCGTTCGCCGTGCCGCCCGTAAGGCCGCCCTGCTGTTGGCGGCCAACTCCACTAATCAGCGTGACATGGCACGCGTGCACGGAGTGAACATCCTGCGCACCCCGGACGTGGGCACCGAGCACGTGGCAACGACACTCCCGCCGCGAAGCCCGGAGTCGCGTTCGTTTCGCATCCTCTGGGTCGGACGCTTGGAGCACTACAAGGCCCTTCACGTGTTGATCGAGGCCCTCGGCAGTCTGCCGGCTTCGATCTCCTACGAGCTGCGCGTCATCGGCAAAGGACCGCTGGAGAACCGCTGGCGCAGGCTGGCGGACCGCCGAGGCGTCGGCCAACGTTGCCAGTGGCTGGGATGGCTGCCGCGCGAAGAAGTCCTTCGGCAGTACGACTGGGCCGACGTGTTCGTGTTCACCAGTCTACGGGACACCACCGGGACCGTGGTCCTCGAGGCGCTCAGCCGTGGCACACCCGTGATCGGTTTCAACCACCAGGGTGTCGGCGACGTGGTGACCGACGACTGCGGCATCAAGATCCCCGTCGTGAGCCGGCAGCAGGCGGTGGCGGGCTTTCGCGAGGCGATTCTCAGCCTCCAGAAGGATCCGGCGAAGCGACAGCGGCTGCGTCACGGAGCGCTTGCCCGAGCGCGTGAGTACCATTGGTCGCGCCAGGGGGACCGGCTGGCAAGTCTCTACCGCCGCATCCTGCAAGGCGACGCGGTGGTAAGCCTCGAGGAAGGCATCCTCGACGGCGAGTGCAACGCGGAACGGACTCCCACGCTCGTCGCCGGCGGCGCTGGCGGCGATCTGCCGAGCCCGGCTGGGCACGGCAGCTTGACACACGAGGGAACTTGAGGACGGGACCCGTGAGCACACCAGAGCTGTTGGAAGGTATCGACGCCGAACTGACGCTTCCCCTGGTCGATGGCCGGGCAGGCGGAGGTTCCGGACTGCCAAGCCGGTGGTGGCGACCGCTCCGCAGCGTACTCGACACCAGCGTACTCGACACCAGCGTACTCGACACCAGCGTACTCAACACCCATGTCCGGCAAGGCGTTCTCACCCTGCTGGATCAGGCCTTCGTCAGCGGCACGAACTTCCTGACCACCGTGATCCTGGGCCGGGTCTGCCTGCGGCACGAACTCGGCCTCTACGCCTTGGGGTTCAGCCTGCTGTTGTTGCTGTTGGGGGTTTCTCGGGCACTGGTATG
>CAZUAM010000507.1:0-5637 GCA_964618095.1 uncultured Planctomycetaceae bacterium
GGCCCTCGATGTACTGCATGGCGTAGTAGTGCACGCCCCGCTCGCAGCCGACCGAGTAGACGCTGACGATGTTGGGATGGTCTAGCGACGCGGCGGCCCGGGCCTCGTTCTTGAAGCGCTGGAGGTGTTTTGGGTCGAGCACGGCGGCGAAGGGTAGGACCTTCAGTGCCACGCGGCGGTCCAACGAGATCTGCTGCGCTTCGTACACCACCCCCATCCCGCCCCGGCCGATCTCGCCGAGGATGCGGTAATCGCCCAGTTGGCCCGGGACGCTGGCATCGCTGGAGGCCGGGCCGGTGCCGGTGCTCGGGTCTTGCGGCGCGTGCCCCAACTCGTAGAGCATCACCTGGGCCGAGACGAGCTGGCGGATCTCTTCGGCGATCTGCGGGTGCTCGGCGATCAGGGTCTCCACGTCCGGCCGGCGGCCAGCCCGAAGGCAGGCGTCGATCTCTTCCGCCACCCGGCCGAAGACGAGATACCGAGAATCGTCCGACTTCTCCGATGCGACGGCGCCCGGGTGGTTCTCGCGCGATGAGGCATTCATGACTTCGACTCCCACTGGTCTGAGTCTGCCAACAGGATCTCCTTGAGCCGGAACAAGGCCCGGCCGTAACGCATGGTGGCCCCCGATTCGCTGAGTCCGATCGCCTGGGCCACCTCTTGGTTCGACATCTCCTCGAAGTGCCGCATCAGGATGACCTCGCGGTCGTCGGGCTGGAGTTTTTCCAGGGCCTGCTGCACCCGGCGGCGGAGCTCCTTTTTGAGCACGGCCTGGGTGGGACTGGTCCCACCGGCCAACAACTGCTGGGCCAGGATCAGCGAGGACTCGGCCGGCAAGGGCACCTCGCGCCAGGCGGTCCGACACTTCGCGCGGAGGTGCTGGCGGTGGACGTTCGCCAGCCGCTGGCCGGCCAGGCCACGCAGCCAGACGTAAAACGCCACCTTGGAGTCTTGCAGGTAGGCTTGAATCTGCCGCTCGGCGTCGAGATAGACCTCCTGGATCACGTCGGAGGGATCGACGCGGGCGGCCAACTGGCGGTCCATCCGCAGCCGGACCATCTGCCGCAGCCGCGGCCGGTAGTGGTCCAGCAGGGCCGCCAGGGCATCGGCGTCGCCCCGGCGGAGGCTGGCCAGCCAGCGTTCGGTCTCCCCCGGCTCGTTGCTCATTACCCGATCGCCCTCTATAGGGAAAAGCACGGACCGCGGCCGATGATTCACGCAGCGCGACGGGATTCTTTCTTCAGCCGGCGGATCCGGCATCCCCAAGGGTGCCACGGGCATCTTGCCCGTGCATCCCCCGGGGCACTGGCGAGACGCCAGTGCCACTCGGCGGAGGACCATCCTATCACAGAGTTTCCTCCCCGAACAGTGCCCCGGCCAATACCTCGGTGGTCCCCCTTGCCGCCGCCAACCCGATGCAGCCGGGAATTGCTTTCGGGGCAAAAGGCTGCTACACCATCCTGCAAGACAAGCCACGCCGGGCGCCGCTTAGGGGGGAGATTCCATGGCGAAGACCGTTGCACTACTGGGTGCCCTGGATACCAAGGGCGCGGAATACGGCTTCGTCAAGCGGTGTATCGAGGCACGCGGCCACCGGACGCTGCTGGTGGACGTGGGCGTGCTCGAGCCGCCGGGGATCGAGCCGGACGTCTCACGCGAGGAAGTGGCCCGGGCCGCAGGCGTCGGGCTGGCGGCACTGCTGGAAAAGAAAGACCGCGGGGAGGCCGTGGCGGCCATGAGCCGGGGCGCGGCGGTCGTGGTGCCAAGGCTCTACGCCGAGAAGAGATTCGATGGGATTATGGCCCTGGGCGGCGGGGGCGGGACCTCGGTGGCCTGCGCGGCGATGCGGGCCTTGCCGCTGGGCGTGCCCAAGGTGATGGTCTCCACAGTGGCCGGCACCGACGTCTCCGGCTACGTGGGGGTGCAGGACATCGTGATGGTCCCCAGCATCGTGGACGTCTCGGGCATCAACCGCATGAGCCGCCGGGTCTTTGCCACGGCGGCGGGAGCCGTCTGCGGGATGCTGGAGACCGAAGTGCCGCCCGGCGAAGACAAGCCCCTGGTGGCCGCCTCGATGTTCGGCAACACCACCCCTTGTGTGGAAGCCGCCAAGGCAATCCTGGAAGAGGCCGGATACGAGGTGCTGGTCTTCCACGCCACCGGCACCGGCGGCAAGACCATGGAGAACCTGATTGCCGCCGGTCTGATCGCGGGCGTGCTGGACGTGACCACCACGGAATGGGCGGACGAGTTGGTGGGCGGGGTGTTGACGGCCGGCCCGGCACGCCTGGAGGCCGCCGCCCGCCGCGGCGTGCCGGCGATCGTCACCCCGGCCTGCCTGGATATGGTCAACTTCTGGGCCCCGGAGACCGTGCCCGAGAAGTTCAAGGATCGCAAGTTCTATCCGCACAACCCCAACATCACCCTGATGCGGACCACGCCCGAGGAATGCCGGCAGTTGGGCCGGGTCATCGCCGAGAAGCTCAACCTAAGCACCGCGCCGGTGAGCGTGTTGATTCCGCTTGGGGGCTTGAGTATGATCGACGCCGAGGGCGGGCCGTTCTGGTGGCCGGAGGCCGACCGGGCCCTGCTGGATGCCCTGAAGGAAGACCTCCGCGAAGACGTCCCGGTGATCGAGCTGGATTGCAACGTCAACGATCCGGAGTTCGCCCGGCGGTGCGCCGCGGTGCTGCTGGCCGGGATGGGCAAGGGGAAATGATGATTGATGATTGATGAACGCGGGGTGTTTATTGATCGTCAGAAAACCAATAACGTGGACGTTCCCTGGTTCCCAAGCTCCAGCTTGGGAACCAAGTGGCGGCGGGAGGCGGCCGGGCAGGGGCGGTTCCCAAGCTGGAGCTTGGGAACCAGGTGGACATTACTTTCCTGAGTGTCAATAGCGGCCGCCGGCACGGCGGCCCTGATAATTGACAACTGATAGCTGACCGCTGATAGCTGACTACTCAGAACCGATCACTCAAACACCAGCTTACGGAGCCCCGCATGGCCGAACCACGAAGCGAGATCCTCAAGCGTTTTCGGCGGAAGATTGCCGAGGGCAAACCGATCATCGGCGGCGGCGCCGGCACCGGCATCAGTGCGAAGTTCGAGGAGGTCGGCGGCATCGACCTGATCGTGATCTACAACTCCGGACGGTTCCGGATGGCCGGGCACGGGTCGCTGGCCGGGCTGATGCCCTACGGCGACGCCAACGCGATCGTGCTGGAGATGGCCGCCGAAGTGCTGCCGGTGGTCAGAAAGACGCCCGTGCTGGCCGGCGTCTGCGGCACCGACCCGATGCGGCTGATGGACCGCTTCCTCCAGGAGATCAAGGACGCCGGATTCGCCGGGGTACAGAACTTTCCGACCGTGGGACTGATCGACGGCACACTGCGGGTGAACCTGGAAGAGACCAACTTCGGCTACGACAAAGAAGTGGACATGATCCACCTGGCCCGATATGTGGACCTGCTGACCACCCCCTACGTGTTCAGCCCCGAAGATGCCGCCAAAATGACCGAGGCCGGCGCCGACATCCTCGTGGCCCACATGGGGCTGACCACCGCCGGCTCGATCGGGGCCCAAACGGCCAAGACGCTGGAGGAGTCCGTTTCGATCATCGACCGGATCACGGAGGCGGCCAAGGCGATTCGCGAGGACGTGATCGTGCTCTGCCACGGCGGCCCGATCGCCGAGCCCGACGATGCCCAGTACGTGCTGAAAAACTGCCGGGCCGTCGACGGGTTCTACGGTGCCAGCTCGATGGAGCGTCTGCCGACCGAGCGGGCGATCCGGGAGCAGACGGAGGCATTCCTGCGGATAGGGAAGGAATAGACCGTTTCCGGGCGGACGGCTGGTTGCGGCGTCCAGGTCCGTCGAAGTGCTGACACTTGACCCCACCTGTACACGTTCTGTAGCATGTAGAACGGGTCGGAAAGAGCTGTATCTATTGCCTGCTTGGCTTCGGCCAGGTGGTTTCAGTGGGGAACGCGACGAATGTGCCAGACAGGAAAAAGAAAAGCACCACGCAATCGGACCCTTACGGTCTCGAAACAAGAAGAGGGGCTTTTGCGGAAGAAGCTGGTCCGTTTGACTGGTCCCTGCACGTTGGACGATGTTTTGGATTCAACAATTTGGCAGGACGTATTCGAGGTGCTTGAGTGGCTGCCAGCTCAGTCCGTGGACCTGGTTTTTGCCGATCCTCCTTACAATCTGACAAAGTCCTTCAACGATCGCACGTTTTGCTCTATTGATCTCGATGAATACGAACAATGGTTGGACTTATGGGTCGGTAAGATACGTCGAGTTTTGAAGCCCATGTCTTCTGTCTATCTCTGCGGCGATTGGCGATCGGCTGCGGCGATGCAACGAGTTGCGGACAAGCATTTCAAGATCAGAAACCGCATCACCTGGGAACGGGAAAAGGGACGTGGGGCCAAGGCGAATTGGAAGAATTGCAGTGAAGACATATGGTTCTGTACCGTTTCAGACCAATACGTGTTCAACCTCGAGGCCGTCAAGATAAGGCGGCGCGTTCTGGCACCTTATACCGACAACTCCGGCGTGGCCAAGGACTGGGACGAAACACAGGAGGGCCGATTTCGGGTCACACATCCCTCCAATGTCTGGACGGATATCACGGTGCCTTTCTGGTCCATGCCCGAAAACACCGATCATCCAACTCAGAAGCCGGAAAAACTACTGGCCAAGATCATCCTGGCCAGTTCCCGAGAAGGCGACGTTGTACTTGATCCGTTCCTTGGGTCCGGTACGACCTCCGTGGCGGCGAAGAAACTGGGGCGCCGCTACATTGGTATTGAAATTGACGAGACTTACTGCTTGCTGGCCGAAAAGAGGCTGACTCTCGCAGAAGACGACAAATCGATTCAGGGGTACACTGAGGGTGTGTTTTGGGAAAGAAACACTCTCGCCGACCAAAAGAAAGGTGAACGCAGTAAGCAGGGGAACGCCTCACAACGAATGCTGTTCCCCAGGTAGAGAAAACGTTTGGGGTCAGTCATGA
This sequence comes from uncultured Planctomycetaceae bacterium, assembly GCA_964618095.1. GTDB lineage: Bacteria > Planctomycetota > Planctomycetia > Pirellulales > Thermoguttaceae > CAZUAM01. The sequence continues at coordinate 5,024 of CAZUAM010000507.1, forward strand.
AGAGCCGACTTTTCTACTCCGACGCCTACAAGACCATCGAAGCCAAGCTCAAGGACTTCCTCAATCAGCAAGACGATTTCCTCTCGCCCAGTACGGCACGTAGTACGAGAGCTTTTGGGGATGCGCTCGAAGGCATCCTCGGACGACATTTCGACACAATTATTGGAGACTGGTGCACCGAATACTCGGCCGACTTCGCTCGTCGGGCGATGGCCGACTTGGCATTCTCCGACGTTGACGGCCTGTATTACGTGGTGGACGTGAAAACGCATCGCGCAGACACGAAGTTCAATATGCCGAACCTGACCTCCGTGGAGCGATTGGCAAGGTTCTATGAGGATGACAGGAACTACTTTGCCGTGCTCATTGTGAAATACCAACTCGACGGTGTTCACGCGATCATTTCCGAGGTCATATTCGTTCCGATCGAGTTTCTTGACTGGGACTGCCTCACTGTCGGGGCGCTGGGCTGGGGTCAAATCCAGATCGCGGATGCAAAGCGCATAACCATCAGCCCGCAATACTCTCGCAAGCGTTGGATGCTTGAAATGTGTGATGCGTTGGAGCAATTCTATCCGAGGGAAATCCAGAAAATCAGCGAACGAATTGAGAGA
>CAZUAM010000508.1:0-5589 GCA_964618095.1 uncultured Planctomycetaceae bacterium
AGGGGGACGATCACGCCCAGCACGCGGCCGTGGAGGTCGACCAGCGGGCCGCCGTAGTTGCTCGGCGAGACCGCGGCGTCGGTCTGGAGGGCCTTTCCCCAGATCCGCCCCAGGGCGCTGAGGATGCCCACCGACACGTTCGGCCGGTGGCCCTGGAAGGTCCGCCCCACGGCGATGGTCCACTGGCCCACGCGCATCTCGGTCGGGGGGACGATCTCGGGCACGGGCAGGGGCTTGTCCACGTCGATCTTCAGCAGCACCAGCATGTGCTTGTGGTCGGTGGCCACCAGTTTGGCCGGCTTGAGCTGGCCATCGGAGAGCCGCACGAGGATCGACGCCGGGCGGTTGATGAAGTTGAACCTGCTGGAGATCACGTAGCCTTCTTTATCCACGACCAGTCCGGTGGTCGGTCCGGTACCGAAGAGCACCCTGCCCACGCGCGGCAGCCCGCCCACCGTCTCGATGCGGACCACCGAAGGAGCCACGCGATCCACGGCCGCCCGGAACGCGTCTTGCTCGAGCAGATCGACGTCTTCGTCGGCCGCAACGGCGCCGGGCAGCGGCAGACAGCAGGCGGCCACTGCCAGCGTCACCAGCGAAAAAAGGTTCCTGGCGCCTTGTTGCCAAACGGTCATGGCGACTCCTGTTTCTCTCCGAGGGAGACCTGCAAGGGCATTTGCAGCAGTTCTTGTCCGCGGAGCACCGTCAGCGTCACCGGGTCTTCGAAGTCGATGTATTCCAGCTCCGCGCAAAGCGACTTGCAGGACTGGATCAGCCGGTCATCGAGCAGGAGGACGAGGTCGTCGGGCCGGATGCCGGCCCCTTGGGCGGGCGAACCGCTGCGGACGTGCTCCACGTAGGGCGGGGTCCGCTCCAACACGTCCGGAATCAGCACGATTCCCAGGATCTCCAGGTTTAAGGCCCGCTCCGGCTTCTCCGGCTCCTCGGCGCTTTCGGGGGCAAACTTGCCGGCCCGGATCAAGCCCACCGACTGCCGAAGCTCTTCGATGGGAATGGCGTAATTCAGCCAGGTGTTGTTCAGGGCGTTGCGGAGTTCCTTGCCCAGCATGGCCACCAGCCGCCCGCGGCGGGTGACCAGGGCGCCGCCGGCGGCCCCGGGATTGTTGGTCATCGCGTCGAGCACGTAGACCGGGCCGCGGTAGGGGGTCTCGAAGACTCCGCGGCGGGCGGCAAGCGTGGTCCTGACCGACACCACCCCGTGTTGCACACTGGCCGGCTCGTCCCCGGTGGCCACGCCGAACAGGTTGCTCAACGCCAGCACGCGGTCACCGCCTTGGGCCACCTCGGCCTTGGCCAGATCGAAGTAAGGCAGCTCGCCGGACTCGATCTTCAGCACGGCCACTTCCAGCCGGGGATCGGCGCCCAGGAGCTTGGCCTCGAACTTCCGCCCGTCGTTCAAGGTGGCCGTGATGTAATCGGTATCCAGCACATAGCTGAAGACGGTCAGGACGTGGCCTTCCGCAGAGATCAGCACGCCGCTTTGGTACCCTTCCATGCCGCGGAAACCCCCCGCGCCGTAGATCTTGACCATCTTCGGCTGGACCTGGCCGATCACGTCGGCGACGGAAGAGCTGGCGGCCAGGGCGGGGTTGCCGGCTGTGCCGAATAGCAAGATCGCCAAGAGGAGATTGCAGATTGCAAATTGCAAATTGCAAATTGCAAATTGCATCGTTGTTCCGATCGGGAAGCCCGGTGATTCTCTTCGGTTGCTGCGATCGAGGGCTACGTGGCGTCGGGTAAGCACTATTCTTGCTCGGCCTTTTCGAAGTTGAACTGATTCAGGTTGAAGACACCGTACGGGTCGTCTCCCACGCGAACCTCCATCCGCGCCGGCAGGAAGCGGCCCTCGAACTCGCGATAGCCGGAAAAGTAGACCTCGCATGGATCGACGTCCTCCTCGGGGAACATCTCCAGCGCCAGCAGGTGGCCTTGGGCCGGGTCGAACAGGAACTGGCACTCCACCCCCTTGTACAATCCGACCAGCACGTCGAGGAGTCCTTCCCGTCCGGCCAGCGGTCGGGTCCCCAGGTAGGCGACCTCACCGAATTCGTCGGGCCCTACGACGGCCAGCCGCCGCCAGAGGTTCAGTGCCGCCAGCAGGCCGCCGCTGAGCGGCGGGGCCAGCGAGGAACCGAAATCGTCGCCGGCGACCCATTTCGACTCGCCGGCCGGCACCTTCAACAGGCCTTCGGTGTCGGTCAGTTGGAAACTGAACTCCCCGCCGCCGTCGCCCAACTTACCGGCCAGCGTCCAGGTCCCGCGGAGGGCCTTGAAATCGGCCCGGGCGTTCCACGCCCCCCACACGCGATCCCGGTTCAGCTTGTTGTAATAGTAATTGGCGTAGCCCCGCTTGGCCTCGAAATGTTTCTTGATCACCTCGGGCATGGGTACCTTGCGCGGGGTGAGTTGCACGGGCCGGCGGCCGCCCGGCCGCGGGACGGGGATCTTGCGGGGTTTGGGCTGGGGCTGGTCGGGCTGGGGTTTCTCGCCGGGTTTGCGTTTTTCGCCGGGCTTGGGCTCTTCGCCGGGCTTGGGGATCGGCATGGGGACGTTCCGTGGCCGGCCCGCGGCCTTTTTCAGCAGCTCCTCTCTCCCGTGCACGCCCCGCAGCCGGACCAAGACGTCGTAACGCTTGCCCTCGCGGCGAAAGCTCAGCGGGACCCGCCATCCCTTGGGAAGGATTCCCAGCACGTTCTTGAACCCGTTGGGGGTCGAGATCGTCCGCCCGCCGAAACTGACAATCTCGTCGTCGTAGCGGAGCCCCCGGCGGTAGGCGTCGGACTGTTCGAAGATCTCGGTAACCACCACGCGGCCCTGGTCGTCGGAGGCGACCTGGGCGCCCAGGGTGGCGTGATCGACGATGCGGCCGCCGCGGAGCGAACCCAGGAAGTTCTTGATCTGGTTGACCGAGACGGCGTACGCCACGCCCACGTTGACCCGGCCCCGTTTCTCAAACGAGCCCCGCCCGTTGATGCCGATCAGGCGCCCCTTGGCGTCGAACAACGGGCCGCCGGAATTGCCCGGATTGATCGAGGCATCGGTCTGAATGCAGTCGGCATATTCCAGCAAGGTCCCGGCCGGATACTGGTAGCGATGCACACCGGAGACGATTCCGTAGGTGACCGTGGGCTGGAGGTTGGTGGCCAGCATGAACGGGTTGCCCATCGCGAAGCACCAGTCGCCCACCTGGACCTGGTCGCTGTCGCCGAGTTCGGCGTGGGGGAAGTCGTCGCGGCCGAAGAGCTTCACCAGGGCGATGTCGCCGGTGGGATCGACGCCCACGATCACCGCGTCGTAGAGCTGCCCGTCGGCCATGCCACACTTCATGGCGTTGCCGCTGGGCTTGGCGACGTGGAAGTTGGTCAGAGCATGTCCGTCGGGTGAGATGACCACTCCCGATCCGCCCCCCCTTCCGGTCGCCGCGAAGATGGCCAGGACCGAGTCCTTTGCCTTGTCCATCACGGCGATACGCTCCGCCTCGGCCTTGAGTACCGTCTGGTTTGTGGGAGGCGTTTTCGACGGCGACAAGACCGTCTCGGCCCGGGCGGGCGGCAAGGCTGCCAGCAGAGTCACGATGGCAGGGATGATCGCACGTCTCACTTGAGGATCCTCGCTTCGCAGAGGTCGAGGTGATCGGCCACGTCCATTTCCTCGCCGAAGTCGGCCAGGATGGCGATCCGGCGGACTCCGGCCAGATCGAGGTCGACCGGCTGGGGCGGATCGGCACCGGTGACGGTGCTCTCCAGCAGCACCCGGTCGTCGCCGTAGATGACCAGGCGCACATTGCCGCGGGGGCGGACGGCGTCGTCGATCCCCACCGTGGCCTGGAAACGGCTGAACCGGCCGGGCAGACGATAGACAACCTTGGTCCGGCTGTGCAACGCCAGGCCCTTCTTGTATTTTTTCTTCTCCAGTTGCAGGGGGCCCGACTGAAGGTTCTTGTCCTCGCGCAGCGCAAAGAACTTCGCCAACAGCGGCAGTGCCTTGCCCGGGCCGAAATAGGGCGTAAAGGTGACCGACTCCGGTTTCAAGTCGCTGAGGAAGGTGATCTTTCCGCGCGAAAAGTCGATTTGCCGAACCGTCGACAGCGGCTGTATCCTCTTCAGGCCGCCGGGAGTGGTCCAGGTCAACTCGTCGGCCAGCTCGAGTGTCCGCACCGACCAACGCGACCCGCCCGCATCGGAGATCTCGCAGATCGCCTCCGGCGGCGAATTGCCCGGTGGATGATAGTACACCAGGCCGTGAACCTTCGGCCGCTTGACCGGCAGCAGGTCGCCGTCGAGCTCGAACTGCACGGTGCTTTGCGACACGTCCCGAAGCACGCCCTTGTGATAATCGACTACCTCCCCGCGGCGGACCAGCAACAAGTCCGTGGTGTGCCGCATGTCCAGAATCCGCGACCATTCCGCAGCCACCTGTTCGGTTTGTTCCTGGAGCCGCACGGTGGCTAGGCCCGCCGTGGCGACCTCGACCCCCGAGCCATCGCGGAGCTTGATCCGGGCCGTTCCGCCGCGGACAACAAACTCCACGCCGATCAACGACGACCCGTCCGCCAGTTCCACCCACGCCCCGGGCGCCTGGTTGAGTGAAACGGGCGAATCCTTGAAGGTGAGCTGCAACAGCTCGCCGGTCGCCAGCGACGTGCGCCCCTCGGGAGTCTCCACCGTCAACCGCTGCGAATCCAGTTCCACCAACGACCCGAGGAGGGTGCGGCCGTCGAGCGTGTCCACCTCGACCTGCGGTGCCGCGGCGGTCAAGGTGATGGCAAGTAGAAAAGTGTACACGGGAATAAAACCAGAGTTCCTGATGTTTGCGTTGGGACAGCAGTTCCGCTGGTGCCCCGTATCCTTCGATTTAGTAGACCACGGTGCGGCGGTTCCATTGCCGCCCCGGCAACAATACGGCGCGGCTGCTAAGCCGCAAGCGGCTGCTCACTATTCGCTACCAACCACCCACTGCCCACTACCCACTGCCCACTGCCTACTGCCTACTGCCCACTATTCACTTCCTTCCGCGGCCAATCTGCGGAAGTACTGTTCAATCACGTCGCGGTAGTGGGCCGGGAACTCGCGGCCGATCTGTTGGAGGACCTCCTGGCGCTGTTTTTCGGGCAGGTCGCCCCAGCCGCTCTCTGCGCCGATCCTTCGCTTGGTCACGTCTCCGCGGCCCTTGCCGCCGATGATCTGGCTGTCGGGCGCCGGGCTGCTGGACCGGATGTTGTTACTGCTGCCGCCGCTGGAGCCTTGCGTTTTTTTCTGCTCCTCTTCGAGCTTCTTGATCAGCTTGTCGAGCGACTCGATCACGCCGTCCTCGATCTTGCGGACCTTCTTGCCCGCCCGACCCAGGTCCAAACGCCGCCGGATGTCGTCCATCCGCCGGGCGATGTGGTCGAGCGACTCGTCCTTGAGGCCTTCGAGATCCTCCTGCATCAGGCGGGCGACGGCGACGTAGCGTCGCGGGCTGGTCTCGGCGCCGTCGAGCAATTGCTCGATCGCCTGCAAACCCGCCTCCTTGTCCAACATGGTGTGATGCACCACCCCCTGGTAGAACAGCAGGGTGGCGGGGGCA
>CAZUAM010000509.1:0-5569 GCA_964618095.1 uncultured Planctomycetaceae bacterium
GAAGGGAAGCGAACCATCTCGAAGACTACCTTGTCGTCCGTCCGCACGTTTTTCGCCCCGGGATCGCCGACGCGGATCGGCTGCGCAAACAGCGTCCCGTCGACCTGCACGTAGCCCGACCCGCCCGCTTCGAGGTAGGTGCCCACGAACTGGTGCGTCTGCCGCTCGATGACCTCGATGATCTCGCCGCGCGGGCCGGGATCACGGGGTCGCCGCTTGGTGAGTTGTACCAGTACGACGTCGCCGGTAGCGGCGTCTCCGGTTTGCCTGGCGGGGACGTAGACGTCCTGGACCTCGGCGCCGGCCGGCACCTCGCCGGTGGGTCGGACGAAGCCGAATCCCTTGGCCGTCCGCTGAAACACGCCCACCAGGCGGTTGCCCTTGGGACCGGCGGGATCGGCCCGCTTGACCAGGTGGTTGCCCGAGTAGGCCAGTTGCCCGCGGCCGACCAGTCGCTTGACGGCCCTTTTCACGTCCGCCACCTGGTTCTTGGGCAGTTTCAATCGCTCGGCGATCTTGGGGGTTTTCAGCGGCCGATAGCCGGGGCGGTTGACGAGATTCAGGATGGTTTGTTCGAGTTCGAGGATTTCCATGCGGCAGCCAAATAAGTGCGAGTCCGGAGATAGGTTCGTAGTGACCCGATTCATCGGGTCCCCATGTCTTTCTAATGCGACAACGCCAAGTTTCGCGGCACCACCGTTTAGCGGGCGGGCTTGCCCGCCGCGTAACCACCGGGAGTTTTCCGAGCATTTCACGGCGGGCAAGCCCGCCCGCTAAACAATGCCACGGTGTTGCTGCGCTCACCTGCGGCAAGGTATTGGACCGCTGGGGATCATGACAACTGCGCGAAAGCACTTGGCGCTGTAGTGTCAAATGGCCTACGACCGCTTGCCCTTTCCCTTATACAGCTTGCGGCTGATGTTGGCGTGGTAATGGGTCCAGGGGCTGTCGACGTTGGGATCGTTGCGCAAGAGTTGCTCGAACGAGTTGAGCTTGGCGTCGAGGCTGTCGAGGTAGTATAGGGCCACTGCTTCCAGCGTCATGGGCAGCTTCGGCGCGCCGTAGTCGTACTGGCCGTGATGGCTTACGAGCATGTGCTTGATGCGCAGCACGGTTTCCTGGGGAATTGGCTCGCCGGCGAGTTTCTCCGCCTCGCGAACCTTCGTCTCCAGTATGGCCAGGGCCATCACGGGGTGGCCGATCAGTTGTCCTTCGTCGGTGTAGCTCAGATCGCGCTGGTAGCTGAGCTCGTCGATCTTGCCGATGTCGTGGAGGAAGGCGCCGGTCAACAGCAGGTCGCGGTCGATCTGGGGATAGCAGGGGCTGATCCGCAGCACGACTTCCATCAGGTTGACCACGTGCTCCAGCAGCCCGCCGTGGTAGGCGTGGTGGTTTTTGATTCCGGCGGGGGCCCGGGTGAGTTTTTCTATCAGCGGTTCGTCCAGCAAGAAGCACTCGGCGAGGTTGCGAAGGTGGGGGTTGGACATGTCGCGGAGTATCTCCCCCAGCCGGACCACCAGCTTGTCGACCGCCACGCCCGCCAGCGGGGTGAAGTCGTCCTCGTTGACCTCCGCCGGATCGACCTTGGCCAGTCGGGTGGCAATCAGCTGCAGGGCCCCCTGGAACAGTTGCGTGGTGCCCTCGATGCGGACGTAGTCGCCGTTGTTGAACGACTTGTAGACCCCCTCGGAGGCGTTCCACATCCGGGCCCCGATGGCCCCGGTGCGGTCGGAGAGCTCGAGCTGGAGGTAGAGATTTCCGCTACGATTCGGCCGCAATTGCTTGTCGGAGGCGAGGAACACCTGGTCGACGGCCTCCTGGTGGCCGAACTGATTGACATAGCGTCGCGACATGGCGAGCCTTTCTGGAGCGATCCTGGGGAGAAATCTGAGGAGCGAAGAGATGATTGTAGGCCCTGGAGTAATCCTCCACAAGGGGATCGGACGGAAGCGGAAGCCCGGGGACAAGCCGGGGCGGAGCCGTTGGGGGTTGGGGGTTCGTGGTTCAGCAGGCGACCGCCAAGGTGGATTGACCACTTTTTTCCGCCGCCTGGTGCCTGAGCGTTTTCCGCCTTGCCGGGAGTGTACGATGTGTCCTACAATGTCCGTTTCTGCAATGGTTTCTTGGCGTTACCGGTGGCGACCTGCCAGCGGAGCGCGGGGCAAGCCCCGCCGCCAAACGGCTGATCCCGGTGCCAAGTCCGAAGTCCCCTGACCCCCGATTGCTGAAGATGCTCTGGACCCGGACCTTCATCCCCACCATGAAAGAGACGCCCGAAGGGGCGGAAATCCCCAGTCATGTCCTGATGCTCCGCGCGGGGCTGGTCGGCCAGGTGATGGCCGGGGCATATATGTATCTGCCGCTGGGACTCCGGTCGCTGAGGAAGGCCGAGCAGATCGTCCGCGAGGAGATGGACGCCGCCGGGGCGATCGAGCTGGCCATGCCCGCCATGTCGCCCACCGGACTCTGGGAGCAGACGGGCCGGGTGGAGGCGTTCGGCGAGGTGCTGGTCACGTTCTCGCTGGCCCGCCAGAATCGCAAGGTCAGCGTGACCTTGGGCCCCACGCACGAGGAGATCATCACCGAGATGGTCTCGCGGCAGATCTCCAGCTATCGGCAGATGCCGATCACGATGTATCAGATTACGCCCAAGTTCCGCAACGAGGAGCGGCCGCGGTTCGGGGTGTTGCGGACCAGCGAGTTCCTGATGAAAGACGCGTATAGCTTCGACGCCACGGTCGAGTCGCTCCACGAGAGCTACCAGAAGATGTACGCGGCCTACTGCAAGATCTTCGGCCGCTGTGGCCTGGAGTACCTGGCCGTGGAGGCCGAGAGCGGGCCGATCGGCGGCGACGTGAGCCACGAGTTCATGGTGCCGGCCGAAAACGGCGAAGACACCTTGCTGCACTGCGTGGACTGCGGCTACGCGGCCAACCAGGAGCGGGCGGAAGTCGGCCCGCGCGACATCACCCCTCCCGACGCGCCGCTGAAGACGCTTCAGAAAGTCGATACCCCCGGTGCCACTACCATCGAGCAGGTCAGCGGTTTTCTCGGCTGCAAGTCGCGGGAGATGATCAAGACGTTGATCTATACGGCCGACGGGAAGCCGGTTGCCGTGTTGATCCGCGGCGACCGCGAGGCCAACGAGGGGAAGATCCGCCGGGCCTTAGGCGCCGAGAAGCTGGAACTGGCGGCCCCCGGGGTGATCGAACGGGTGACCGGTGCCCGGGTCGGTTTTGCCGGGCCAGTCGGCCTGACAGAGAAGATCCCCATCTGGGCCGATCGCGACGTCCGGCAGATGGTCAACTCGGTCACCGGGGCCAACCAGGACGATGCCCACCTGACGGGCGTGAACCTGGGGCGCGACTTCGAGGTGGACCAGTTCGCCGATCTCCGCAAGGCCGTCCACGAGGATCCCTGCCCGCGGTGCAGCAGCAAGCTGGCCCTGCGCCACGCCATCGAGGTCGGCCACGTCTTCAAGCTGGGCACGAAGTACTCCGAGGCCCTGGGCGCCCGGTTCCTCGACGACAAGGAGCAGCAGCACCCGATCATCATGGGCTGCTACGGGATCGGGGTGAACCGGATCGTGGCCGGGCTGATCGAGACCAGCCACGACTCCGGCGGCATCATCTGGCCGGTAGCACTGGCCCCGTACGAGGTGCTCCTGCTGCCGCTGAACGTGACCGAGCCGCAGACGATCGGGCTGGCCCGGCAGTTGCACGACGAGCTGGCGGCCGCCGGCATCGAGGTGCTGCTGGACGATCGCGACGCCCGGGCCGGAGTGAAGTTCAAGGACGCCGACCTGATCGGCATTCCCTTGCGGGCGGTGATCGGCCCGCGGGGCCTGAAGCAGGGCAAGCTGGAGATCAAGTGGCGCTGGGATGAGAAGCCCGAGATGATCGAGCTCGACGGCGCGGCCGAAGTCCTTGCCGATCTCATCTGCCAGGAACGCCGTGCCCCGGAGCGTTTTAGCAGCCTGGCAACAGATGCCCTCTAGCGGCTTACCTTGCCCGCAGCGCCTTGTAAATCCTCAGCCAACACCCTACAATAGGGGTGTCAGGGGCGCGCTTGGATAGACACGTGCACGGGTTTGACTCTGGAATCGACGGGCAATGTCATGGCAGTGACGGCCGTGCTGGACAGGCAAATTGAGCTCCCGACGGACGGGATGGCACTTACCTCGCGGTCTACTGCCGCCATGAGTCGTTCATGCGCTGAGCTTTGCCACGTTGAACGAAGGGACACAAGTCGTTGGCCACCCGACGCTCGCACGCAATTGCTGTCTGCTCAATCATCCCATGCATGCCGTGATGTCGGAGAACGACGTCGCGCTATTTCCGTGCCAAACGTGAACACTAACACCTTACCGAAACACAAGTTCCGTCGAGTACTGAATTGAAGATTAGTTCCAGACCCATCGAACTGCGCTGTCTGGCAGACTTTCGCCGCTGGGCGACCTCCGAAGACTTCCCGGCGATAGGACGCATTGACTACGTTGAAGGGCAGATTAAGGTCGACTTATCGCCGCAAGACCTGCACACGCACGGGAAGCTCAGAACGGAACTGATCGGTGTGGTGGGCCGCCGGATCAAGCAAGCGGGACTTGGTGAATTGTACACGAGCCGGGCGAGAGTCTCTTGCCCGGAGGCGGACCTTTCGGCCGAGCCGGACGTGGTCTTTGTGTCCGAGTCCTCGCTGGATAGCAGTCGCGTGCGGCTGGTTCCCAAGACGGGTGGGGCCGCCGATCGGTACGTCGAGCTGGAAGGCCCGCCGGACCTGATCGTCGAGATCGTCAGCGACGCCTCGGTCCGCAAAGACACCGAGCGTCTGCCGGCCGCCTACTACCGGGCCGGGGGTCACCGAGTTCTGACTGATCGACGCCCGCGGCGAAGACCTGCTCTTCCGCATCCACCACCGCGGCCCGACCCAATACGAACCGGCCGAGAGCGACGCCGACGGCTACCAGCACTCAACGATCCTCGACAGCCGCTACCGCCTCGACCGCAGCCGGAACGCGAAAGGGAGGATTGTGTTCGACCTCCGCGAGAAAGGGCCTGCATAACTCAGCCTCCGCCGGGTCTTGTGGAGCGGCTATCGCTGAAGCGCCGCTGCCACAGACTCACTGGGGGCACGACGCTAGGCAGGCTTCATGGTGAAAGACATGTTGAGGAAACTTAAAGTCCACGGATTTCGCACTTTAGTCGGGACGGACGTTTCATTCGCCCCCCTTACGATCATGATCGGAAAGAATGGGGTTGGAAAGACTTCCGTTCTGGACGCCTTGCAACTGATTGGGAATTTTGCGAGGGGAGGCACCGAGCGCGCTTTCGGCCCACCACCTTGGTCTCTGGGGTGGCAACGTGCCAAGGGGTTTGGGCGGATCCACGATGTGCGTTTCGAGGTGGAACTCGAAGTCCCCATCGGTCACTGTTATTCCTACACGCTCAGTCTCGGAGAGCGCGACGGTCAAGTGCGAGTCGAAGAGGAGCGACTGACGCGTCTGAGCGACCGGCAGACCGTGGCCTCCTTCGAGTACCAGCAACCACCCGCGGCAGGCACGATCCTCAGT
>CAZUAM010000510.1:0-5562 GCA_964618095.1 uncultured Planctomycetaceae bacterium
CTGGTCTCGGAAGCCGTCTCAACCGCCAGGCCGTCGGGGGCCGAAAGCGGGGCCGTGATCGTGTGATTGCCGGCCAGGACGTTGATCTCGCCGGGGCCGGCGGACTTGTCAAACGTGATCTGGGCCGGCCCGGCGATCGTGTAGCTGTAGTCGGCGTTGTCGAAGTTGATCATACCCACCGTCACCGGCTCGTCCACCGTGACCGTCGTTGGCTGGGAGATCATCCCCAGGAAGTTGGCCGTGCTGTCCTGAGCATCGGGGACCTTCTCTCCCAACCAGTTTGCCGGCTCGGTCCACAACCCGTCGGGGTCCACTTTCCACTGGAGGGCGAGGATTTCCACGAGGTTCTGCAGGAGGATCTGGTTGCCGCTGATCTCCAGCGTGGGATTATCATCCAAGAAAACCCAGTGCTCCACGTACTCGGTGTCGATCACGTAATTGCCGAGCGAACCGTCGGCCAAGGTCCCGAAGGTAGCCACGACGGGCGGGGCGGGAAGTAACTCCCGCGGGGCACCGGCGTCGAGCAGGGTCAGTGTCCACTGCTCTCCGAGGCCGCGAGGCAAAGCCAACTCTTCAGTGACGGCCGTCAGATCGTCGGCGAACGACTCGCCGATTTCCCACTCGTAGGCTGAGCCGTCTTCCATGGTGAGGTCGCCGGTGACGCTCAGCGTGCCGACCGGGTCACCCGGCGACAACGTGCCCCCGACCTTCAACCCGGGATGGTCCACAGTGCCGGTGCCGCCGAGCGTGCGGAAAGTAACGTCGGCAGCCCCCTCGACCGTGAGGGTCGCGTTGTTCTGGACCATCACCGCGCCGAGCATGGCCGCTCCGGGAACCGCCAGGTCGAGGGTCCCGTCATCAGTCGCTACCACGGTGGTGGCGGGCTCCGAAATGAACGGGACGTACTCCCAGCCCGCGGTGCCGGCGTTGTACAGGACGTCCACGTCGCCCTCAGTCAGCGCGGTGTTAAAGATCCAGACGTCGTCCATCATGCCATAAAACCACTCGCCAGGGTAGTCCTGCCCGATGTGCATGGTTTGGGCGGCTGTCATCAGCCGGAACGTTCCCGAAAGAGTCATCGTTCGCTTGAGGTCGCCGTCGATGTACATGTCCACCCGCTTATTATCATTATTAAACACGTACGTGAGCATGTACCAGGTGCCTACGGCCAGGTCGCCTCCCTGCCCAGTGCTGCCGGTGTCCGTGGCGCCGATGTCCACGGCGGTGTTGATCCAACCACTGCCGCTGCCGATGTCGGCGTGGACCAGGTCGGACCCGACCTTAAAATCGAACGTGGTGTCCGCACCGAACCGAGTTCCGAGGATTCCATACCACCCCGGCTCGCTGGCGAGATTGACCCACGTAGATACGCTGAAGGTATTCAGGTCGAATGCAGCACTGTAAGGGATGTAGACGGAATTGGCGTTGAAGCTGATTGCCCCGTTCAGCTTCCCACCGCCAGGTACCCACACCGGCGTGCCGTTGAACGCGGCGTCGAACTGCCCGTACTGATCTGCGGCGGTAGTGCCGCTCGACTCGTCAAACGCCCAGTACGCGACACCGCCAGCCGGGGCATTGGTAGGCGCCATCGTCCCCGGCAATCGGGTAACGGTAAGCTTGCCGCCGTCCAGGGTGAGGGTCCGGCCGGTCCGCACGTTGGCACCTGTGGCCGCAAAACTGGTGTCGGTGGTGTAGAGGTAATCGCCGACGGTCAGGTTGTCGGTGACGACCGCCTGGCCGGTGCCGGTGTTGACCGTACCCCCGGTCACTTCCATGACGGGAACCGTCATCTGGGCCCCGTCGGTAAGGTTCATGGTGCCGCCGGTCACCCGGGTGATGGTGGTCGAGGTGACGTCCGCGGCTGCATTCAAGGTGCCGCCGTAGACGTTCAACTCGTTGGCGGCGAGGGTGCCGGCCACATTTGTCGTGCCGCCGGTAACCCTCAACTCGTTGCCGACGCTCACACTGCTGCCGGCGCTGAGCACCCCTCCGACCATCCGGACGTCCTCGTCAACGCTGAGAGCGCCGCCCACGTTCACCGTGCCGTTGTTGACCGTCACCGCGTAGGCCGATACGGGATTCGCGGCGGTCAGCGTGCCCGCGTTGACAACGACGTCCGCCCCGGCGGTGGTCAGCGTGCCGGCGCTCACATCGAGGTCGGCATTGACGATGAGGAAGCTGCCAAGCGTAACGTCTTGCGAGACGACCAGGCCCAGGCTGCCGTTGAGGGTCAGGCCCTTGGCCACAAACGGCCCGTTCATCGCCAGGCTTTGGCCGCTGCCGATTAGGACGACCGTTTCCGGCGAAAGCAGGGGCACGGTGTTGGCCGTGGCGTCCAGGGAGTCGCTAATGAGGGCCAGGCTCCTTGTGACGGTGACGTCCTGGTCCGCGTCTGCCCCGGTCCGCAGCAAGGTCCCACCCACCATTTCCAGGTAGGCCACGGCCATTGCCTTCTGGACCTCCGTTTCACCCGTGGCCAGGCGGAGGCCGCCCGTCGCGGAGGTGACCCCATTGGGGATCACGAAGCGGTAGCCGTCCGTGGCGTTGAGGTTCAAGATGCCGCCCAGGTCGAGGTTGGCCAGGATCAGGTCGATTTCGGTCCCCGGGCCGCCGGCCACGCCGGTGGCGAACTGCCCGGCGCTCAACTGCCCGAAGCCCAAGGTGGTCCAGATGCCGTCTTGAGCCGGGTCGGTCGGGTCGATGGTCTTCATCCCCGGGGCGCCAAAGGGCAGGTCCGTCCCCGCTCCGAGCTGGGCCGTAAGGTTATCGCCGCCGCCACCCTCATAATAACCCACGGCGAAATTGTAGGTGCCCGCCGCCAGGTTGACCGTGGCGTTACGGTAAGCGCGCCCCTGGTAATAGTTGTTGTTGAGCACGTATTCGCCGGCGTCTTGGAAGTCGCCGTCGCCGTTCAGATCGATGTAGACCACGCTGCCGTCGTCGCTGCCCGTGGCGAAGGAGATATCGCCGGCGGGCAGACCCGCACCGCCCACGGTGATCTGACCCGCAAACGCGCAGGCGTACTGGTCTTGATCACCCGGGTCACCAAAATAGGCGGGGATGTCGCCGTTATTCAGCCAATCGATCGAGCGGTCGAGGGCCTTCACAGCGTCCGGCGTCTTCAACAGCAGACCCTCGGGGGGGCCGTCGATCGGGGCGAGGATCGACGTCGGGGCATTGGCCGTGAAATCGTAGTACAACCCCATTAACGTGTTGGACAGGGTGGCGGGGACGGAAACCGTGCCGCCCACGGTGACGGCCCCGCCGATGCTGGAGATGGCGATCTCGCCGCCCGCCGGGCTGAGGGTTGCCGTGCCGACTGAGGAGGCCGGGTTGACGATCACCACGCGGCCCTGTTGCGCTTGAATGGTCGCACTATTCAGGGTGGTGTTGGCGGCCTGGAGGATCAGGTCGGCCGCTCCCCTCTTGGCGATCGTGGCCGTGGTATCATGGGCATTCAGGGGGCCCAAGTCGGCCGTCGTCGCCCCCACCATCTCGAAACCCACCACCCGATTGTCCGGCGGGTCGCCCGGGAGGGTGAACTTGGGGACGTCGATGGCGGCAAACTGATAGTTCACCCCGCCGCCCAATGCGACGATTCCCTCCCTCAAGTTCAAGGCCTTTACCGGGATGGTGCCGGTGGCGGAAACGGTGAAGGCGCCACCGGCGGTCACCGTCAACTCAACGGAACTCAGATCGATGGCGCTTACCTGGCCCCAGATCTCGGGGTTGGCGGAGGGATTGATCGTCACCGCGTTGATCCGCGCCCCGATGGTGCTGTTGCCCTCATTTTCCCAAAACGCGATAGCCATGTTGTAGTTGCCCGCAGCCAGCGTCCGCGAGCCGCTCACCCAGGTGGTGCCGTGCTCGCCGCCATTGTCGACGACCAGCTCATCTAAACCCCCGCCGTCGACCCCGCGGGCGCTGTTATCCCGCTCATACAAGCCGTCGCGGTCGAGGTCGACCCACAACGCGCTGCCGTTGTCGCTGCCGGTTTCGAACGTCACGTCGCCGGCAGGGATCGTCGCGCCCACGTTGAAGGCCCCCAGCCAAAGGGCCCCAAAATCATTGGGGTCCAGCCCGCTGACAATGCCACCGGCAGCGGCCAGGATCTCGGTCGGGGGGTTGCCCTCATACATGTAATTCAGCGGCCCGGAAAGCGTGGTGAAATAGGCATTCACTCCGTCTTGCAGGATCCCGGTATCGAGCAGGCCCTTGTAGCCGGGATCGATGTCGATCGAGTCAGCAGTCGCGCCGATTCCGAGATGGGCGTCGCCAATGCCTTCATCGATGTCCTCGCCCTCAAGCTTGATCCAGTACTCGTTGATCACGTTGCTCCCGGGGGCGAGGCTTTGGATCTCCACTCCGCCGCCAGCCAGCTCGATCCTCGCGGTCGACCCGGGCCCCGTGCCCAGAGGATTTGCCCCGCCCAAAACAAGCCGGCCTCCTTTGACCACCAAGTCCGTGTACCCGGCTGCCACCGCCCCTGGAGCCTGGTTGAGCATGATTAACGACCCCCCGCCCTCCTTGGTCAAGGTCTTGTTAGGGCCGCCGACATACTCGTCGCTGTAGAATTGCACGTTCAAAGCCCCGCCGGTGGCCACGTCCACAGTGGCATGGGAACCGTCCTCGGCGGCCCAGAGCGACTGCACGCTGCTGGCGTAGGACCCGACGCTTAAGGTCGCGTCCTTCAACACGATGAAGTTCCAATCGGCACCGGCGTTCAATTGCCTATCCACGGTCAGACTGGTGTTGTTGACCCTGAGGAAGTTGAACTTGCCGACGTCGGCGCCATCCATCGTCAGCTTCGAGACCCTGGCCGGCGAGTTGACGCGGATGTCGGTCCCCCACGGGAACACCACGGGGTCGCCATGGATGACCGTCACAGAGGTCTCGTCGGGGATGTCACCAGGATCGCCACCAGTCCAGGGCCCCGTGTGCCAATCGGCGGGCGTGGGGAGTCCTGGGTTGAGGGGATCTTCCGTCTTCGGGCCGTCCCAGGTCAGCTCTACCAGCCCCATCAGGCCAAGCACCTCGTCGTTGCTCAGCGCGTGGTTATAGACGCGGACGTCGTCGATCATCCCATGCATATCCCCGGCATCGATTCCCCCTATCCGCAAGATTGAATCGGAATGCATGAACAGGGGCATCCCCGAGAAAGTCTCCGTTCGCTTCAGGTCGTCGTCGAGGTAGAGTCTCGTCTGCTGATTGGTGTTGTCGATCACATACGTGATCATGTACCACTTGCCCGCGGCCAGGTCGCCTCCCTGTCCGTCGGTGCCGGTCTCCGCGGCGGTGATGTCTACGTCGGTGTCGATCCACGCGCTGCCGTCGCCGAAGTCGCCGTGCACGTAGGTCGACATTACCTTATAATCGAACGTGGTGTCATGGCCAGCTCGAGTTGAGAGGATGTGATAAAACGCCCCCGGCTTGCTGGCGATATTCACCCTGGCAGACACCGTGTACTCGTTGATCCCGAGGAGCGCACTGTAGCCAACCGCGGCCGAGTCGCCGCTGCCGTCGAACCTCAAGGCACCGGCACCGAGTGCGCCGGGGGTCACC
>CAZUAM010000511.1:0-5551 GCA_964618095.1 uncultured Planctomycetaceae bacterium
GAAGCCCTCGGCGCTGAGTTCCCATACCACGTTGATGCGCCCGGAGGTGGCGATCCCCTATCTTACCCAGGCGATCCGCTACGCCAGTGACCTCGGCGCCCCGGTGGTCAACACCGACGAGGGGATCAAGCCCGACTGGATGTCCGACGACGAGGCGTTCGACATCATGCGCTACACGGTCCGCCAGGCGATGAAGACGGCCGAGCGTTACGGGGTGAAGGTGGGCCTGGAGCCCCATCAACAGTACACCGTCCGCAAGGACACCTTCCTCCGGCTGCTGGAGCTGTCGGACAGCCCGTGCTGGATGGTCAACTGGGACACGGGCAATTACTACCTGGGCGGGCACGACGACCCTTATGAAATGCTCGAGCAGGTCGCCGACCGCGTCTGCCACATGCACGCGAAGGACATCAGCATGCAGCAGAGCGACAGCGAGCGGGGGGAAGTAACCGGCACGCCGGTCGGCTGTGCGTGTGGCGAGGGCGTGATCGACTGGCCGCGGGTGATCGACATCGTGAAGAGGCACGGCTTCCAGGGCGTGCTCTGCGTCGAGTGCGGCGAGATCGACCAGGCCGAGCGGAGCCTGCCGTACCTGAAGGGGCTTCTGTAGTAGCAATGGGGGGGAGGCAGCAGCCGAACAGCCCCCGGCGCGGTAGCTTGATCGGGGCGCTATTAGTGGGCGTGCTCCCCTCTGATTTGGCCGGGGCAGACCACCAGCAGTTATGGCGGGGTCTGGCAACCCGGTGCGGGATTCATTATCATGCACGGCCTGTAAAGATAGTTGACGGTTTTTGCGGAGGCATCCATGTCTGATCCTGCGGAACTCTATGATGCAATCCTGACCGGAAACGCCAAGATGGCTGAGGAGGTGACCAAAGCCGCCTTGGAGGCGAAGGTCGATCCAACGGAGATGCTCCAGAAGCACATGATGCCGGCCATGGACGAGGTCGGCAGGCGATTCGAGTGCAACGAGTACTTCGTGCCCGAGCTGTTGATCGCCGCCCGGGCGATGAAGAGGGCCCTCGAGCTGATGACGCCGCACCTGGTCGAGGCCGGAGCCCAGCCGGCCGGTCGCGTGGTGATCGGCACGGTCCAGGGCGACCTGCACGACATCGGTAAGAACCTGGTGGCCTCGATGCTTGAAGGTGGCGGATTCCAGGTGATCGATCTGGGCGTGGACGTGGCCCCGGAGAGGTTCGTCGAGGCCGCCCAGGAAAAGGAGGGCACGATCGTGGCCCTCTCGGCGCTGCTGACCACCACGATGACGACGATGAAGATGGTCATTGAATCTCTGGAGGAGGCCGGCCTCCGCGACAAGACGAACGTGATCATCGGCGGTGCACCGATTACCCAACAGTATTGCGACCAAATCAGCGCCGACGGCTACAGCGATAATGCCAACGGCGCGGTGGCCCTGGCCAGGAAAATGGCCGGCTGAGCAGCCGGCGTGGATCCCCTGGTTCCGGCAGCCGATGCTACCGATCGGGAAACGATCAAGGAGGAGCGACTGCGATGGCCATCGAAGGCTTGGCGATCATCGCCGAGACGATCAACGACTCGGTCCCCTCGACGAAGAAGCTCTTCGAGGCGGGCGCAGTCGACGGGCTGCTCGAGTTGGCCCGCTTCCAGGCTGAGCGCGGGGCGGCCTACATCGACCTGAACGTCGGCCCCCGCTCGCCGGAGCTGATGGGCGAGCTGGTCGGCAAGATCCAGGGCGTCGTGGCCAAGCCGCTGGCGATCGACACGCCCGATCCTGATATCGCCAAGGCCGGGCTGGCGGCCTACGACCCGCAGCGTGCCGCCGGGCAGAAGCCGATCCTCAACTCCGTTTCGGCGCTTCGCGTGGAAATGTTCGACCTGTACGCGCTCCAGCCGTTCCGGCCCATCTTGCTGGTCTCCGAACACGTCGTCGAGGGCCGGTCGCGGCCCTGTCAGACGGCCCAGGAGACCTACCGGGCGGCCAGACACCTGGTCGAGACCTTTCGCGACCGTTGCCCCGGCGCGACCCACGACGACTGCATCATCGACCCCGGCATTGCCCCGATCGGCAGCGACGCCCAGGGCAATCTCCAGCGGCTGATGGCGGCCTTGGAGCTGATCCGCAACGACGCGGAGCTGACCGGTGTGCACACGTCGGTGGGGCTGAGCAACTTCACGGTGATGCTGCCGCCGAAGCGGGCCGACGGCTCGCCGCTGAAGAGTGCCCTGGAAAGCGCCTTTCTGACCAAGGCCATGCCACTGGGCCTGGACATGATCGTCGGCTCGGTCAAGCGAAACTACCGACTCCTCCCACCCGACCACCCCGCCATGATCTGCCTGGAAGACTGCCTGAAGGCAGAGGGCTTCGAGGTGATCATGCGGGTGCGGGAGTTCTATTCGTAGCAGTCCCGGGCCGCACGGGGTGCCGATCGTCGGTTCCGCCGCCCGGTCGTGTCGGAAGGGTCCCGGGCCTCTTTGGAGCGGCACGCCGGCTTCTTGTGTACCGGGGCGTGGGCTTGTGCCCAGCGCTGATCCGCCCGGCTGAGTTTCGCCGCCGGCAGGTCGATCAGCCTCCCGTCGGTCGTCCGCAGTGTGACCCAGCCCCCGTCGAGATCGACCAGATCGGCCTCGATGGAGCACTCCCCGGCGCTACGGGCCTGTCTTTCCACCTCAGCTTCCGAGACGCCGGCATGGATCATCGCCAGCGCCAGGGGCAGAATCCAATATCTCATCTCGCATTCCTTCCGATGTTACACACCGCCACCCCGACCGACGGTTTGAGGCCAGGGATTCGCTTCATAGGTCTATTCGCTGGGGGCGTGCGGATATTGGGGCCCTTTTCACCGACTATGGCGCGCGACGGCTTGTGCAGGGGGCACAGCGCGCTGGGAAGAGCCGCATTAGCAGATCACTCGCTGTCGGCGGGAATGATTTCCGTCTGCTCGACCGAGACCTTGGCGAAGATCAGCGCTGCGCGAATGTTTTCACGTGTCAATTCCGGGTAACCCTGGAGCACGGATTGCCAGGTCTGGCCGTCGGCCAACTGATTGAGAAGCACGGCCACTGGGATGCGCGTGCCCTTGATCACCGGCGTGCCACCGCAACGGCGAGGATCGATTTCGATTCGGTCAAGCATAATCGTGCTCTTCCGAGGGACAGATGACCTCAAAGAAACCGTATATCTAAGCCTATGCTTCGCCCATCTGTGTGTCAAGCTTGTGCATCCCCGCAATGAAGGGATTCCTCCCTGGGCGAACCCACTGTCGCGATTGGGTGTCCCGATCTACAATGATTGTCACCAATCCAAGCATGGGGAGGAATTACCGTGCACGAAACGATCGAAAGACTCACCGCCGGTGGTCCGGTGGTGACCGACGGGGCCTGGGGGACGCAGCTTCAAGGGCGGGGGCTGGCCGTGGGGGCCTGTCCGGACGCCTGGAACCTTGACCAGCCCGAGCGGGTCGAAGAGGTCGCCCGGGCGTACGTCGAGGCCGGCAGCCAGGTGGTGCTGACGAACACCTTCGGGGCCAACCGCTTCGTGCTGGCCCGGCATAAGCTGGACGACAGGGTCGCCGAGGTGAATCGGGCCGGCGTGGAGATCTCCCGCCGGGCGGCCGGCGGCCGGGCGAAGGTGTTCGCCTCGATCGGCCCCAGCGGGGTGATGCTTTTGACCGGCGAGGTCAGCGAGGATGAGCTGAAGGCCGCTTTCGCGGTGCAGGCGGAGGCCATGGCGGAGGCGGGGGCCGATGCCATCGTGGTGGAGACCATGGCCGATCCGGCCGAGGCCAAATTGGCCGTGGCCGCCGCCCGCGGGACCGGATTGCCGGTGGTCGCCTGCATGACGTTCGACTCCGGGCCGGACAAGGATCGCACCATGATGGGAACCACGCCGGAACAGGCCGCCGAGGAGTTGACCGCCGCCGGGGCCGATTGCGTGGGATCGAACTGCGGTCAGGGCATCGCCGGCTTCGTGGAGATCTGCCGCCGGCTGCACGCCGCCACCGACGGGCCCGTCTGGATCAAGCCCAACGCCGGGCTGCCCGAGGTGGTCGACGGCCGGACGGTCTACAGGCAGACGGCCGAGGAGTTCGCCGACTACGTGCCCGAACTGGTCGAGGCCGGTGCCGGCTTCATCGGGGGCTGCTGCGGAACCACGCCGGAGTTTGTCAGCGCGATCCGAGAGAAACTGCCACGATGAACTCGCGCCAGCGGGTGCTGTGTGCCCTGAGCCACCAGGAGCCCGACCGGGTGCCGATCGACTTCGGCGGCACGCGGCAGTCGGGCATCGCGGCGGCGGCCTATCACCGGCTCAAAGGGCGGCTGGGGATCCAAACGCCCACCCGCGTGTACGACCTCTACCAGATGCTGGCCGAGATCGAGCAGCCGGTGCTCGAGCGGTTCGGCGCCGACGTGATCGGGCTGAGCCGGCCGGTGCTGGCGCTGGGCATTCGCAACGAGGACTGGAAGCCCTGGACGTTGTTCGACGGCACGCCGGTGGAGGTTCCGGGCGGGTTCGATCCGGAAACCCAACCCAACGGCGACCTGCTCGTGCGCAAGCCGGACGGAGACCCCGTGGCCCGGATGCCCCAGGGCGGCTTCTACTTCGACCGGGTCGACGAGTATCCCGGCGCGGCCCATGCCGACCCGGACACCCTGCAACCGCCGATGCTCTCAAGCGAGGAATGCGACCATCTGCACGCCCGGGCCGAGGCCTGCTACCGGAACACCGACCTGGCGATCATCGCGGCGATGGGCCCGCCGTACGAGTTGTTCTTCGGGCTGGGCACGGGCGACTTCCCGGCCTGGATGATCACCCTGGCCACCGAGCCCGACTACGTGCACGCGCTGTATGAGAAATTGACCGAGGCCTGGCTGGAGAACCTGCGGCGATTCTGTGCGGCGGTGGGCGATCGGGTGCAGATCCTCCAGTTCAACGACGACCTGGGCACGCAAGACGCCCCGTTCCTGTCGGTGGAGATGTTTCGCGATCTGATCATGCCCTACTACCAGCGCGGGCTGGATTGGGTCCACCAAAACACCGAGATGAAGGTATTGATGCACAACGACGGGGCCATCTTCGACTTCATCCCCACGCTGATCGAGATGGGCGTCGATATCCTCAACCCCGTGCAGACCACGGCCAAGGGAATGGACCCCAAGAGGCTGAAGGATCAGTTCGGCGACCGGCTGGTCTTCTGGGGCGCGGCCTGCGACTGCCAGGGCACCTTGGCCTTCGGCACACCGCAGCAGGTGGCGGAGGAAGTGGAACAGAACCTCCGCATCTTCACCCCCGGCGGCGGTTACGTGCTGGCGCCGGTGCATAACGTCCAGGCGGGCGTCCCGCCGGAAAACGTGATCGCGATGTTCGATACGGCGCTGTCGGCGGGAGTCTATCAGTAGAGTCTATTAGCCCGGATTATTCATAGGACCATCGTCGGGTACGTATTCGCGTGCCACGGCTGTGTCAGCCGTGCTCCAGATTTGCCGGTTTACCCAGGGCAGCACGGCCGTGGCACGCCTATGAATAATCCGGGAATGTGTCACCTGGCACGGAGGTTGTGTCATTTGACAC
>CAZUAM010000512.1:0-5515 GCA_964618095.1 uncultured Planctomycetaceae bacterium
GTTTCGGCTGGGCCGGGTGGAGAATCATATCGAGCGGCCCCGAACGTTCGCCCAGGTCCTCCACAACGTGGCCTTCGGCGACGTGGAAGAACTCCGCACGTTGGGCGAGGCCTGGAGAAATCTGTACGACTACGTGCAGCCGGACCTGATCCTGTTTGATGACAGCCCGACCGCCCTGCTGATGGCCGGTAAGCCCATCCTGCAATTGCCGATCTACCTGGAACAGATGCTCAATGCCGCGGCAACCGTTCGGCTGGGAGCCGGATTGAGTGCCCGGATCAACAGGCCCGAGGAAATCGCGGTCAAGCTGATGGCCTTTCTGTGCTCAGAGGGCCACGCTGAAGCGGCGGGCCGCTTTGCAGGACGTCACGCCAACTTCGACCCCGGACATCAGGTTCACGAAGCACTGCGGCGAATTGAGGAACTTGCCTCGTGACGGTCGCGTGATTAGGATCAATTGATTGTCCGACGACGCCAGAGCAGTGCCGTTTGCGGGGGTTGCGCGACCGTGAAGTGCCATCGGCGTGCGCTGCCCGCATTGCCGTGTTTTCCCAACCTGCGCAGCCCCGCTAAATTGCAGCCAGCTTTCTTGGTTAGCTCCAAGGTAACAACCGATAACCCATTGGAGCCCCCCTCACGGCCCTGAACCCGAAATGAGTACTAACCAAGGTGTTAGTCCGGAAGGCGTCGAAGAGACCCGGCAGGAGATCCGGCTGCTGGTCGGCGAGATTGCTCGGCTGGCGCGGACGGAGCTGGAGCCGGCGGAGTTTTGCGCGGAGTTTCTCCGCCGGATGGTTTCGGCCATGGCGGCCGTGGGCGGGGCCGTGTGGACCGTTGAGGAGGGCGGGGGCCTGGCACTTCAGTGCCAGATCAATCTCCAGCAGACGAAGATTGGGGAAAAAGGCGAAGAGGATCAGGGACGCCACAGCCGGCTGCTGCACAAGGCATCCTCGGAGGCCAACGGCCTTCTGGTCCTTCCGCACAGTACGGCCGAAAGCGGCCAGCAGGCAGGCAACCCAACCGAATACCTGTTGGTGCTGGTAGCGCTGAGAACCGATCTGAAAACGGTCGGTGTGCTGGAGATCTTTCAGCGGCCCGACACCGGATCGGAGGCCCAGCGGGGGTATCTGCGGTTTTCGCTCCAGATGTGCGAGCTGGCCGGGGATTTCTTTAAGTCGCGGCAGTTGCGGAGCCTCTCCGATCGCCAGGTCCTCTGGTCCCAGTTGGAAGAGTACGCCCGGGCGGTCCACACCAGTCTGGATCTCCGCGGGACGGCCTATACGATCGCCAACGAGGGCCGCCGGCTGATCGACTGCGATCGGGTAAGCCTGGCGGTGGCCCGCGGACGCAGGTGCAGGATCGAGGCCGTCAGCGGCCAGGACGTATTCGAGAAACGCTCGAATACGGTGCGGCTGCTGGGCGAGCTGGCCGAGAGGGTGGCCGCCGCCGGGGAGCCGATCTGGTACACCGGCGATACCCGGAACATGGCCCCGCAGATCGAGGAGGTGATTCAGGAGTACGTCGACCAGTCGCAATCCAAGGCGGTCGGCGCGGTGCCGCTTCTGCGACCCGGGTCGGCTGGCGACGATCAAGAAGCGGATCAAGACCAGGAGCAGACCGAAGCGGCCGAACAGGTGGTGGGGGTCCTGATCGTCGAGCGGATCGAGGACAACCGGGTCCCTGAGAGCATGCTTCAGCGGATCGATTTTGTCTGCCAGCACGGCAGCTCCGCGCTGGCCAACGCCTGGGAACACGAAGACCTGTTCCTGATGCCCCTGTGGAGGGCCCTTGGCAAGGCGAAATGGGTGGTGGGGGCACGGACCTTGCCCAAGACCGTTTTGGTGCTTGCGGCCGCGATGGTCCTGCTGGGGTGTCTGCTGATTTGGCCGGCCAGTTTTGAGATGGAGGCCGGCGGGACGCTCGAGCCGGTGTTGCGGCAGAACATCTTCGCCGGTCTGGACGGCCGCGTGGAAGAGATCCTTGTCGACCACGGCGAGACGGTCTCGGCGGATCAGCCCTTGATCCGGCTGCGGAGCACCGACCTGGAGATGGACATCGACTCGGTGATCGGCCGGCAGAGGACGGTCGGCCAGCGGATCCTCACCATCCAGCGGTCGTTGCTGGAAGATCGCGAGTTGACGGTCGAGCAGCAGAACCAGCTCTCCGGCCAACTGGCCGAACGGGAGGAGGAGGCGCGGAGCCTGGACAAAAAGCTAAGCTTGTACAAGAGGAAACAGAGAGAACTCTTGGTCACCGCCCCCAGCGACGGGGTGGTGATGACCTGGGAGCTCCGCGATCGTTTGACCGGCCGCCCCGTCAGGCGCGGCCAATTCCTGATGCAGGTTGCCGACCCGGAGGGCCCCTGGCAGTTGGAGCTCCGGATGCCGGAGGACCAGGTCGGGCACGTCTTCGACTACCAGCGGGAGTTGGAGCGGAAGGGTGAAGAACTCACGGTCACGTACCACCTGGCGACCGACCCGGGGACCAAGCGAAAAGGTCGGGTGATCGACATCCATAAGGCCGCAGAGGTCCGGGGCGAGGAAGGCAACACGGTCCTGATGAAGGTGAAGCTGGACGAGGATCCGGGCGCCGCCAAAGACGGCCGGCTGGCGGCCTATCGCCAGTCGGGCGCAGAGCTCACGGCCCGGGTCCACTGTGGCCGGCGCTGCCTGGGCTACGTGCTGTTTCACGACCTGATTGGATTCATCCAGTCGCGGATCCTGTTTCGGCTTTGACCATATTCCCAATCACCGTAGAGGATCGAACGTCATGTCCCTTTTGACCATCGTGTTGAGTGTGGTGACTGCCGGCGCGCCTGCCGGTTCCGGCACACAGCCGGCAGATGCGGGGTCGTCGGTCAGCGTATCCAGGTGCCTGGTCTCGCTGTTGGAGGAGGCCCAGATCCCCGCTCAGCAGCCGGGCGTGCTGGTGGGGATCAGCGTCCGCGAGGGGCAGCAGGTGTCCGTGGGAGAGGTCCTGGGGCAGATCGACGCGTCCCAGGCGGAGATAGAGCAACGGGTGGCGGGCCTCCAGTTGAAGGTGGCCCAGGAACGCGTCACCAACGACATCAACCTCCGCTACGCCCGGGCCGCGGCCGACGTGGCCAAAGCGGAGTACGACAAGGCGCTGTGGCTGAACCGCCAGTCGCCGCGGACCGTCCCCGAGGTGGAGGTCAATCGCCTCAAGCTGGTCTTGCACAAGACGACCCTGCAAATCGAACAGGCGGGGCACGATCTGAAGGTATTCGGTCTGGAAGCCCAAGTACGCCAAGCCGAGCTCGAAGCGGCCAAGGCCCAGGTCGCCCGACGGACGATCAACTCACCGCTGGACGGCGTGGTGGTCAAACTCTACCGCCATGCCGGAGAGTGGTTCAAGCCGGGTGATCCTGCCTTTCACGTGGTCCGCATGGACCGCCTGCGGATCGAGGGCTTTGTCAACGAGTCGCAGTACGCCCCCGCCCAGATCGAGGGCCGCCCGGTCACGGTCGAGGTCCTGCTGTCTCGCGGCCGCCGGGAGCGATTCACCGGGCAGATCGTGTTTGTCAGTCCCTTGGTCCAGGCCGGGGGCCAGTACCGGGTCTGGGCCGAAGTGCCCAACCGCCGGCAGGACCAGCGCTGGCTGTTGCGGCCGGGGCAACTGACCGAGATGACCATCCACCTCAACAACCCACGTAACTCGCATCGCGGAGGACGGATCACCAGCCGACCTTTGCGACGTTAAACGGCATTTGGCGATTCCGGGAAGAATCCCGTGTTTAGCCCCGGCGGCCACGCCGGGCAGTTGCCCCGCCGGGGGCGCCGCGGCCAAACGGGCTCGCGCATCATGGCCACCCTTGCCGACAGCCTCGTCTCCAGTGCCGACCGGACCCTCTCGATCCGCAAGCGGCCCGACCTCGGCGCCCGGCGCCAGCACTACCAGGGTCGCTCGTACTGGGTGGTCAAAGACCCGGTAGGACTGAACTATTTCCGCTTCCAGGGGGAAGAGTACTTCATCCTCAACTTGCTCGACGGCCGGACGAGCCTGAACGAAATCAAAGAACGCTTCGAGGCCGAGTTCCCCCCGCAGAAGATTACCCTGGACGAGTTGCAGCAGTTCCTCGGCACGCTGCACCAGAGCGGGCTGGTGATCGCCGACGTGCCGGGGCAGGGACACCAGCTCCTTGACCGCCGCCGCCAGCGACGCCGCAAGGAACTCCTGGGGACCGTCTCCAACGTGCTCTGCATCCGCTTCCGAGGCTTCGATCCCGAACGCGTGCTGAACTGGGTTTATCCCAAGCTCAGTTGGTTCTTTGCCCGCGCGACGGTCGTCTTGTGCCTGCTTACGGGCCTGGTGGCCTTGACGCTGATCACCGTGCAGTTCGACGTGTTCCGCGCGAAACTCCCGGGATTTCACGAGTTTTTCACCCTCCGCAATGCCGTGGGGCTGGCCCTGACCCTGGCCGTGACCAAGGTCCTGCACGAGTTCGGCCACGGGCTGGTCTGCAAACACTTCGGCGGCGAATGCCACGAGATGGGCGTGATGATCCTGGTCCTGACGCCCTGTCTCTACTGCAACGTCTCCGACTCCTGGATGCTGCCCAGCAAGTGGCACCGGGCGGCCATCGGGGCCGCCGGAATGTACGTCGAGCTGGTGCTGGCCTCGACCTGCACCTTCGTCTGGTGGTTCACCCAGCCCGGTACGCTCCACTATCTCTGCATGAACGTGATGTTCATCTGCTCGGTGAGCACCGTGCTGTTCAACGGCAACCCGCTCTTGCGCTACGACGCCTACTACATCCTCGCCGATCTGATCGAGATCCCCAACCTCCGGCAAAAGGCCAGCCGGATCCTCAACCGCAAGCTCGGGCACTGGCTGTTGGGTATCGAGCCCACGGAAGATCCCTTCCTGCCCCAGCGGAACCAGGCCCTGTTTGCCGTGTATTCCGTGGCCGCCGTCCTCTACCGCTGGTTCATCTTGCTCTCGATCCTCTACTTCCTCTACAAGGTCTTCGAGCCGTACGGGCTGGAGATCATCGGCCGGTTGATCACGGCGATGGCACTTTACGGGCTGGTCGTGGTGCCGCTGTACCGGTTGGGCAAGTTCTTCTACGTGCCCGGGAGATTAGAACAAGTGAAACACACTCGCATGTACCTCAGCCTGGCCGGCGTGGCGGCCGTGTTGCTGGCGATCCTGCTGGTGCCGCTGCCCCACCGGGTGATCTGCACCCTGGAGATCCAGCCCCGCGACCCGGCGTTGGTCTACGTCACCGTGCCCGGGCAACTGGACAAGATCGAGGTCAAGCCGGGCCAGCGGGTCGAGAAGGGCCAGCCGTTGGCCGGGCTGGAAAACCTCGAGATCGATCTGGAGCTGGCCGACCTGACCGGCCAGGCCGGCCTCTACCGGCGGCAACTGGAAAACCTCGCCGTTCAGCGCCATCGCGATCCCCAGGCCGGTGCCCAGATCCCCTCGATCCGCGAATCCCTTCAGACGGTTGAGGACCAATTGGCCCGAAAGCAGGAGGATCGGCGGCGGCTTC
>CAZUAM010000513.1:0-5505 GCA_964618095.1 uncultured Planctomycetaceae bacterium
GATCGAGTTCAAGCGGGATCCGTCGAACCAGGAACTCCGCAACCGGCTGGTGGAAATCTACCTTCCGCTGGTCAAATACAACGGCGAGCGGATCTGGGCGCGGCTCCCCGAGGGGGTCGAGCTGGACGACCTGGTCTCGGCCGGCGTGTTCGGCCTGATGGACGCCATCGACGCCTTCGACCTCTCGCGCGGAGTGAAGTTCGAGACCTACTGCGTGCCCCGAATCCGTGGGGCCATGCTCGACGAGCTGCGGACCATGGACTGGGTCCCCCGACTGGTCCGCTCCAAGGCCAGTAAGCTCAACGAGGCCATGAAGAACGTCGAGGCCAGGCTGGGCCGCCAACCCACCGAAGGCGAACTCGCCCGCGAGTTGAATATCAGCGTGCCCGAGCTCGAAAAGATGATCCTCGACGCCAACGCCGTCAATCTGATCAGCCTCAATAAGAAGTGGTACGAGACCGACAGCTACAAGGACGTCCGCGAGATCGACATCCTCGAGGATAAGAAGGGCGAAGACCCCACCCGGCGGATCCAGAAAAACGACCTCATGCGGCTGGTCACCAAGGGACTCAATCGCAACGAGCGGCTGATCATCATCCTCTACTATTACGAAGAGCTCACCATGAAAGAGATCGGCGCCACACTCGATCTCTCCGAGAGCCGCGTCAGCCAGATGCACAGCTCCATCGTCCAGCGCCTGCAAAACCAGCTCCATAGGCGCCGGCCGGAATTCGGAAGTTAGACCCCCAAACACACCACCAAAAAGCCCTCGCCGCCCGGCTCGACCATCGGCCGGGCGTTTCCCTGCGCCGGCCGAGGCAACCACCTCTCACCCAACGCCGCCGGCGCTCTCGCACCGCCCGCAGAGCATTGCCGCCGGGCGGTAATCCGAGTATGATGATCTCGGCAGGAGGGTTGGCCTCACCTGGAAAGTAGTCTGCTGATGCTGCACGGTTGGAAAGTGGTCGTCTTGTTTGCGGCGTTGGGCAGTTGCGCTGCGGCTACGGCGCGGGAGCCGGTTACCCTCAGCGGTCACCGCAGCGGCGTCTATGGCGTGTGCTTCTCGCCCGATGGCAGCGTGTTAGCCACCGGCAGCGCGGACAACACGGTCAGACTATGGCAATTACCCGTTGCGATTGGTCGGGGAGAACAGCAGCGGAGACGGCAACTGATTCTGGATCTGGACCATGACAGTTTCGGGGTGCGAGAGAGGGCCTCCTCGGAACTCGCGAAGCTGGGCAGGGAAGTCCAACCTGTGCTTCGCGAGGCACTCAAGGCAACGGCCTCCGTGGAAGTCCGCGCCCGACTCCGACGCCTGCTCACCGCCCTCCGCGCGCCCGTCGAAGAGCACCACCGGGCCGAGATCCGCTGCCTGGCCTTCTCACCCGACGGAAGGCTCCTGGCCTCGGGCAGCAAAGACAAGAGCATCAAACTGTGGAATGCACACACGGGCCGGGCCGTGGCGACCATTGACGGACGATCAGGCACGATCTGGTCGGTGGCCTTCTCTCCCGACGGCTCCACCCTGGCCTCCGGCGGCATGGATCATTCAGTAAAGCTCTGGAACGCCCGCACGGGTCGGCTACGTGCGACCCTTCAAGGACACGCCGGCCCCGTGCATTCGGTCGCCTTCTCTCCCGACGGCGAAACCTTGGTCTCCGCCGGCAGCTTCGACCGCACCGTCAGGTTCTGGAACCTCGCCAACGGCCACCCCAAAGCCGCACTCGAGGCAGACCGCTCCGCGGTCCTCTGCGTGGCCTTCTCGCCCGACGGCAAGACCCTGGCCTTCGCCGGGTACGAGGGCACGGTCAAGCTCTGCAATCTGGCGACGGACCAACTGCCGCGAGTCAGCAGCCTCCCGGGACACGCGGGCACGATCCGATCCTTGGCGTTCTCGCCCGACGGCAAAACCCTGGCTTCGGCCAGCGAGGACAACTCCGCAAAGCTCTGGCAGCTCGGCAGCGGCAAGCCTCTGGCCGACCTCGAGGGCCATTCCGGTGCCGTCCACTCCGTGGCCTTTTCCCCCGACGGCCGGACCCTCGCCACCGCCAGCCTCGACGGCACCGTGAAGCTCTGGAACCTCGCCGCGCAGCACGGACCAGCCGCAGCCGGGAAGGCACCTTGACGCCCAGCGCCCGCAAGGCTGCGTCGCAAACCTGACGGACGGGTTGCCTGCCGACCGTCGTTGGGATACCATGGGTTATTGAGCGGATGCCGCGACCGTGCTTAGGCGACGACTCAACGTGGCGCGAGCCCTGCGACAGAAAGCATATCGTTGTGGGGCAAGCTGGCGAAATCGAGAATTGAGGTGAATCATGTCCGAGGCCATCCCTATCGAGAAGCGAGTGGAAGCGCTGGAGCATCAAGTGACGGAGTTAAGACAACAGCTCGCACAGAAGCAATCACCGGACGACCGGTTCCGACGCCTAAGCGGTTCGTTCGCGGATCAGCCAGAGTTTGAGGAGGTCCTTCGGCTCGGTCGCGAAATCAGGCGAGCGGACCGGCCTGACACGGCAGAATAGGGAAAGCAGCCGTGATCGTACTAGACACCGATCACATCGGAATCATCCAACGCCGGACAGCGCCGGAGTATACTCGACTCGCCGCTCGACTTGCGCAGCCGACCTGCCTCGACTTCTTCGTGACGATTGTCAGCTTTCACGAGCAGGTTTCCGGATGGAACGCCTACATCCATCGGGCCAAAACATCCGAGGACGTTGTGCGCGCGTACGCCATGTTTGAGCAAATCCTGGCCGACTTCGCGACGCAACAGGTCCTCCCGTTTGACAGAGCCGCCGCAGGCGTTTTTCAGTCACTGCGCAAACGACGGGTTCGCGTCGGGACGATGGATCTGCGAATCGCGGCCATCGCACTTTCACGGAATATGAGATTGCTGTCGCGGAATCTCGTGGATTTCCAGAAAGTCCCCGGGCTGCAAGTCGAAGACTGGACGGTTGCATAGGGCGAACAAGCCACACCAGTCGTCCCCCGCAGGATATTCATCAAACACGCCCCCAACGCGGCCGGCAACACCGAAACGCCGAATACCACGCCAATCACGCGGCTGTTGATCGGCCCGAGCGGGCTGCGGGAAAGGTCGACCTCGAAGCCGCCGACGCTCTGCGTATCACGGCCCCAGAGAGGGTGGCCTCACGTCCTTGACTCTTCTCGGCCAATCTGGTCTGATGGATTTCGAGGGCAAGGCCCTGTGTGTCGTTTCCGAGGAGAGGCAACCATGGATCGACGCGCGTTCATTCGGTGGGGGTTCGGTGCGGCCATCGGCGGCATCACCGGCAGCGTCTCCGGGGACAGAAGTCGCCGGTCGGTTCCGCCCGATCTGTCGCATGACGAACTCGCCCCCCGGCCGCCGGCCTTCAGCATTATCCCCGTGGTGGGCGACGGCAAATGGGTCTGGAAGGACCCGCCCCAAGACCGGACCGGTTATCTCGAACCCCGCCCGTTCGAGCTAAAGGTCGGAATCCAGTTGCAGGGCAAGGGCAGTGCCGGGCGCTTAAGCGCAACCACGCCCGTCCCCGTCCAAGTGCCCGAGCAGAAGATCGACGATGTCCGCATCGAGACCCAGGGCTGCGCAGCCCGGCTCCGCCAACTCGCCCCCGAAGCGGCCCAGTTGATCCTGGCGGCCCCCTCGATCGCCGGCGGACAAGTCGTCGCGGCGGTCGCGCAGTTCCGCCTCACGCTGTTGAAACAGTATCACGCCTACAAGAAGGAGCAGTTCCCGGCGGAACAGAAACCTCCGAAGCCCCTGCTGCAACTCTTCGGACACGACAGCCCCGGCATCCAGACCCGCACCCGCGAGGTCCGCAAGCTGTCGGCCGACGTGGCCGCCCAATCCGACCACCCGTGGGACAAGGCCAAGGCCTACCAGGATTGGGTTTGGAAGAACATCCGCACCCGCCGCGGCCGTTACACCAGCGTGGCGACCGCGGTCCGCGACCGCGTGGGCGACTGCGAGGAGCGCGCCGCGGTCTTCGTGGCCCTCTGCCGGGCCGCCGGCATCCCGGCCCGGCTGGTCTGGGTGCCCAATCACAATTGGGCCGAGTTCCTGCTCCACGACCACGACGGCCGGCCGCATTGGATCCCCGCCCACACCTCCTGTTATCCCTGGTTCGGCTGGACCGGCGCCCACGAGTTGGTCCTGCAAAAGGGCGACAAGATTCCCGTGCCCGAGAAGCGCAGGCCCCTGCGGCTGCTGGCCGACTGGATGCGGTGGCAGGGCGCCCGCCCCGAGGTACGCTACCTGGCCGAGCTAACGCCGATCGCCTCCGAACCGAACCAGGACGCCGGCCCCGGCGCGCGGAGCAAGGACAAAAAGGGCGAATGGGTCGTCGTCGGCAAACACCCGCTCGACCCGTACCTCCGCGACGGCAGCCGCGCGCTGGCGCGGGCCCAACTGCAAAGCCGGTAGGCCCAGGCGTTTTCTTTTTGGTTCTTCTTGGCTGCTGCAACACGCCGCCTGTAATCTTGGATGCCTCCAAAAGCGGGTTGCCGACTGGCCGCCGTCCGAGTATGATAAGTTGTGGAAGCAACGCGGTCGTTACACGAGACCCTTGTTCTGTGTAGACTTAATCGCTGTTTCGGGCACGATATGGGCTAGACTGCCGTTGAGCTAATCCCGTTATGGGCTTCAGCGTCACCGATTTGACAGACGAGCAGAATCTCCTGTTCGTCAACTTCTGGAATTGGCGGCCCACCGTCGAGTTGATTCGGTCGTTCGGTGTTATCGACGACGAGCGACTCGAACTGATGCAGATACAATGTGCCGGTGCCCAGATTAGCAAACTCGAAGCTCGTCACATTGGTGAACGCATTCAGAAGGGTATTCTGTCCCAGCTATCCGACGAAGGTCGCGTCAAACTCGATCTGTCCGTGACGACGGAACCTGACGACGGCACAATGTACTATGGAGACG
Organism: uncultured Planctomycetaceae bacterium; assembly: GCA_964618095.1. Classification (GTDB taxonomy): domain Bacteria; phylum Planctomycetota; class Planctomycetia; order Pirellulales; family Thermoguttaceae; genus CAZUAM01. The sequence continues at coordinate 4,931 of CAZUAM010000513.1, forward strand.
ATGCCGAAAGGAATTACGGTGCAAATAAGACCTGGCTACGAAAGTTCGCCCATTTTTGTCTGACCTGTAGTGGGTTTGAGGTCGCGTAACGCTGCCGGTGATCCTCGGCGGGCAACACGACATTTACGCAGAGAACGTTCGGCCAAACCTTCCGCTCTTGTTCACGCCGTGACTCTGTAATACAATTGACTGTGATTTACGGCATGGTCCGCCTCGTTCGGCGGTGTCGTGAATGCCTTCCGTTTGCCGCTTGAGAATCGGGAGCAGAAGAATCATGCGCATTACCATTGATCTATCCGATGAGCAATCGGCATATCTCCAAAGGATGGCCGAGCGACTCGGAGTCCAGCCGGACGAGTTGGTCCGGGCTGCTTTCTCCGACCAGTTAGCACAGCCACAGGACCATTTCCTCCGGGCTGCTGAGAAGGTACTGCGTAAGAATCGGGAGCTGTACGAGCGCCTTCGCTGATGCGGTTCCTTTCACTCACCGAAGTCCTGGACCTTCACCACCTGGTCCTCGAGCAGACCGGCGGTTCTCTTGGTATTCGTGATCTGGGCATGTTGCAGTCGGCGCT
>CAZUAM010000514.1:0-5462 GCA_964618095.1 uncultured Planctomycetaceae bacterium
CTGTCGGCGTTGCCGGCCGTTTTTTCTTGCGTGCGCTGGCCCCCCGTGCTATGATGAGATTACAAGCGGGTGGAGCGGTTCCACTCGGACTGGGCGATAGGGCGATGATTCGCCCGGCACATATAAGGAGCGAAGTGATGTTACGTGCAGTATCTTGCTTGGCAGTCTTGACTCTGGGTGTAGCACTACACAGCAGCGGGGGGGCAATCTACGCGGAGGAAATCTACTATGTCGGGCCCGACGGCGGTTCCTGGCACACACCAGATAATTGGTCCCTCGGGCGCGTCCCCAGCTCGGGTGACACGGTACGCATTTTCGACGACCTCACCGTGCGCATCACTGCGAATGTACCCGATGTAGGCCAGCAATTGGAAAGCCTCACGCTGGGCTATGTACGCGACGGCACCATTGTGCAGGATAGTGGCAACACGACTGTCGATGTCATGCTGATAGGAAGGCAGGATGGAAGTCAGCAATATCGCGGCGCATATATTCTGAATGGAGGCGCCATGGATGTTCGGTTTTTCCAGCTCGGATTAAGTACCCGCGATAACGTGTTTACCGTCAATCGCGGTGATTTCACGGTCACCGACTTCCGTATTTCATGGTCGGGCGTCTTCACCCAAAATGCCGGAACAGTTATCGGTGGCACGCTTATGATGGGGACCTCGTTCGGGCAGGCGCCGATTTACAACCTCGATGGAGGAACGCTGAGCGTGCCTCGTATCCAGTTTGGCCAACAGAATAGTGGTTACTTCGACTTCGATGGCGGCGAGTTACTCCTACCAGGTGACTGGACTTTCGACCGGCTGGTGGGAATTCGGGACTCGGATTTCCGTGCTTTCGGGAATCTCGCGACGCCGGATAATCTGGCGTTTGACCTCGTTGTGATCGATACGGACGTGTACACCAAGATTTACGCGATCCCCGAACCCTCCATGCTCGCCTTATTAAGCATGGGTGCAGTTGGGCTGCTGGCGTATGCCCGACGGCGGAGGCGACTCGCGGCGTAGCGGAACCCCGGCGTGCGGGGAAGAACTGGCGGAAAGAACGCGGGTGGCATGGACACTGTGCCGGAAGGCGCGTTGCCATTTGGTGACGCTTGTTCGGCAGACTCTCCGTGTTGCATCGCAACGAGACGATTCTACTTCGCACGGGGCGATGCCACAATGCCGGCATGTCCCAGCAGATAAACGGGACGGGTCTAATCTGCGCGGGGGCGTGGCGGTTTCAGAATGGGCTTTTCCTTGGTCTTCCGCGTGATCGTAAAGTGGATTGGCGGAACCCGTCGACCTGTTTGAGACAGCTGCTTGGGCGTCTTCTTCAGCCAGCAACGCGGCATATTTTGTCAGACACAGCCTGAGGTAGGTAGCATCCATACAAGGTAGCAAAAGGCGCCCAAGTGGCCAAGTATTTGACCCGTCCCGCTTAATTGCCCCGCCGTCGTTTCACTTCGACCGAAGCAGTAGTACACACCGGTTCAAAATGAAGAAATCGCTCAACCGCGTATTTCTGCTGAACGTATTCAAGGACAGCCTGAGTATCCCGACGAGGAATCTCACAGTCGGCAACATAGATCTTATCAGCGTGCTCCAATGCGACAGGATCTACAAGTGCCTCTTGTTGGGCGAAAACGCTGTAGAGCTTTGTCGATGCAAGCGCGGAAGAACGTGGAGAGAATGGATTCGTAGCCAGTAACACTGATGCGCCGTTAGAAAGAATGAACGCATCGATTTCTGGCCGGCGATGTACGACGTTGTGTTTGAAGTAGTAACAGTCCTTGGCAACGGGGTTTGGCTCGATTGGAAGGAGTTGGACCGCCCCATAGATTGTCGCTATGGTTTGCTGAAATTGCAGCTTGCGGTCGAGGCCCGCCAATTCGAGCCACACGATCCGGAATTCATTTTCGGATTCGGCGGTCGCCGAGAGTTGGCTCGCTGCCTTGTCGAGGACATTGCTGACGGAAGTGTTGTAGGCTGTTGACTCGCTGCGAAAAAATACGTCGCCGTCGTCGAGTTTGTGGTCATATTCCTCGAGTATGGATTCAGCGTCCGATTTGACTTTGACTTCGACGACATACGAATCGTTCGAGTCAGCAATCCGGTAATCGGCGCGTTTGTCGTCTTGGACTTCGACGATACGATCGACGTGGAATCCAAGATTCGTGAAAATGCGTTCAACGAGTGTTTCCATATCCATGGCGATTCCCGTCCGTGACTGTTGCAACATGATTCACTATTCTACACAAAACCTCCATTTCCCAGGCGGTGAGCCCGAGGGATAATGGTAGTGTAGTGACGTATTGGGCGCGGAGTCAAGCGGGTAGCCGCGACGATTTTCCGCAGTACGCTCTGCCATTTGAGAACACTCTTTCGGAAAATCGTCGGGGTTGCCCAGCAACTGGAAGATTGCCGCGCGCATTATTCGATGGGATCATGCTCACATGGCGAGCGGACGGCTCCATGGTCACAAGCGTCGGCCCGACACCGACGAGACAACAGGTTTCTTCGTCGTCACTTGCCCTCCTGTAACGTTGTCACCCAGACGATTTTCCGAAAACATCGAACGAAATGGCCAGTCTTGTCCGGAAAAACACCTGGGCCGGCCGCGTAAGTGAGCAGGACAATGCTCACGAGTAGAACTCCCACTTCCCCACCGCCTCAAACGCATTCTTGAAGTGCTCGATCTGGGGGAACCACTTGCGCTGCGGCCAGGTGACGGCGACGACGTCGAAGCGGGCGGGGTACTCCAGCAGGCCGTGGCGTTTGAGGAAGGTGACGGCCAGGCGGGTCAGCCGGCGCTGTTTACCTGTGTCGACCGCCTCGGAGGGATGGCCGGACTGCTGCGACTGGCGGGTCTTCACCTCCACGAAGACGATTGTCTTGCGATCGAGCGCGACCAGATCGAGTTCGCCCGGCCAGAGGCGATCGCCCCGGGCAAGGATGCGGTAGCCGTGCCGCCGCAGATATCGGGCGGCGGCCGACTCGCCTCGGCGGCCCAGCGGCTTTTGGGGAAAGAGCCGGCGGAACCACGCCGATATGGCCGAGGACATGCCCATGACCGAACACCGTTTGAGAATCGTCGGATCACAAAGCCGCGACCGGTGGTCGCGCCCGGAAAAGCGGCGGGTGGATTCTCGCAGTCTTTTCGCGCGACCGCCGGTCGCGGCTTTGTGGCGTTTCGCGCGACCGCCGGTCGCGGCTTTATGAACCCAAGCCCACAAGTCACACGAAGCCTACTTGCTCTTGGCTTTGGCGGCCAGTTGCTCGCGTTTTTTGCGATCGATGCGTCGCTCCTTCAGCCGCACTGCTTTACCGACGCGGTCGCGGAGGTAGTAGAGTTTGGCACGGCGGACCACGCCCGCCCGCTTGACCTTGATTGTAGCAATCCGCGGCGAGTGCAAGGGGAACTTGCGTTCCACGCCCTCACCCTGCACGATCCGCCGGACGCTGAACATTTCCCGAGTGCCGGAGCCGCTGCGGGCGATCACCACGCCGGTGAACACCTGGATCCGCTCTTTGTCGCCTTCCAGAATGCGGGAGTGCACGTCGACCGTGTCGCCGATCTCGAAGTAGGGGACTTCCTCTTTGATGCCGGTCTTTTCAACCAGGCCCATCAACTCCTGACTCATGGTTTTCCCTTTCCTGACTTCCATGGGCGGCGATCGCCGCCTTCAAAAGGCACGTGTTTGTTGTCGGCCGATAGCCGGCAGCCGCCGGACCCGGCCCCCGCGACGCGTTGCGTCGCGGCTATTGTCTGACTCACTGTTTTGGGTCTCGCCGGTTCAACAAATCGGCCCGGCGCGTGCGGGTTCGTTGGCTACGGTTTTCCTCTCGCCAGCGGGCGATCTCTTGGTGGTTTCCGCTCAAGAGGATCTCCGGGACTTCCAGGCCGCGGTACACGCGCGGCCGTGTGTACTGGGCAAACTTCAATAGCCGCCGTTCTCCTGAGAATGAATCGTCGGTGTTGCTGTGCTGGTCGCCCAGCACGCCGGGTACGAATCGGACGACTGCGTCGATTACGACCATGGCCGCCACTTCACCCCCGCCGAGGACGAAGTCGCCGATGGAGATTTCCTCCGGCGCGAGGATCAGGCGGATCCTTTCGTCGAAACCTTCATAGCGGCCGCACAACAGCAGGATCCGCCGGCGTTCGGCCAACCGTTCGACGGTCGGCTGATCGAGGCGGCGTCCTTGCGGCGTGAGCATCACCAGATGGCCCGGGTCCGCTTCCTGCCGGCGGACCGCTTCCACGCAGTCCACCACCGGATCGACCTTCAATACCATTCCGGGACCGCCCCCGAAGGGGCGATCGTCTACCGACTTATGTTTGTCACGGGCCCAGTCACGGACGTCGTGCAAGTGTACTTCCACCAGGCCGAGTCCAATCGCTCGCTTCAGGAGGCTTTGGCCCAGGTATCCCTGGAAGGTTTGGGGAAACAGGGTCAAGACGTCGAATCGCATGGTTGTTTTGGTGACGCGGGCCGCGGCGCCCGTCAATCCAGGTTTGACGAACCGCTAGTCGGTCTGTTCGGGAGCGGCCTCGCCGGCCGCTTCCGGGGGGTTTGTATCGGGTGCCGGTTCGGCAGCGGATTGATCCGCGTCCGTTGGTTCGTCGTCCCGTTCCGCCTCGGGCAGTTCCGGTCTGCGCCGGTTCTGCGCCAGGCGGTCCAGGGCTGCCTGCTGCTGGGCCAGGTGGGTTCCCCGGGGGCCGTATTTCTTGATCAAGACCTTGACCTTCTCGGACGGCATGGCTCCCACGCCCAACCAGTATTTGATCCGCTCGCCGTTGAGGACGGCTCGGGCGTTCACCTCGGGTACCATCGGATCGTAGGTACCCAGCTCCTCCAGCACGCGGCCGTCGCGCGGGCTGCGCGCATCCATAGCACAGATGCGGTAGAACGGGCGATGCCGCCGGCCAAACTTCTTCATCCGAATACGTACTGCCACGTTATGCTCCTCGTAAACTGCAAGTGTTTTGATACTCGCTTATGCTTGCCGCTGGTTCGGCAGTCGCACCGCCGAACGCTTGATCGTGCCAACCCGTGCGGCAGCACAACTGCCACGCCAACTGGGAGGGACCGGCCGACGGCCGATGCTACTTTCCCTTTCGCCGGGCCTCGCGATTTCTTCGCCGGGCTTCTTTTTCTCGCATCTTCTTCTGCCTGGCCCGTTCCTTGGGGGTCAGACGTTTGCCGGTTCCCTTCTTTTTTTTGCTGAGCCGGGCGCCGGGGTCGAGCATGCCGCCTTCGGTGAGTTGTTTCATGGTCCGCATCCGGTCGCGGATGCCCATGCCGGACATGGCCTTCATGTAGCCGGCGATCCCGTCGAACTGCTTGACCAGCTCGTTGACTTCGTGGGGTTGTACCCCGGCCCCGGCCGCGATCCGCCGCCGCCGGCTCTGATCGACCACTCTGGACGGGTTGCAGCGTTCTTCGGGTGTTATCGAGTCGATGATGCCCG
>CAZUAM010000515.1:0-5455 GCA_964618095.1 uncultured Planctomycetaceae bacterium
CCCTCCCCGGCAACGCCTCGGGTCTGCGCCTGTTACCCAAAAACGGTCAAAATTGAACCAGGCCGCTTTTGCGACTTCCTGCGATACGCAACCTGTTACTGAGAAAGGACTTAGCGGAGAGGACAGGATTCGAACCTGCGGAGGACTCTCGCCCTCACGGGTTTAGCAAACCCGCGCTATCGACCACTCAGCCACCTCTCCAACACCGCACATCAGGTCATAGCACACCACTCCCGACGTGGGAAACGCCGCTGACACCCGTTCTGCCACCACCGGGGGCCTGGCGGCGGTTGTGCTCATCGCTGTCTTCTCTTGGGAGGGCGCTCAACGCGTAAGCTTACTCCGAAGCCGGCTGCGGTCAAGCCGGTCACACCGCACCCCGATTTCCCGCTCGGCCTGGCAGTCCCGGATCTCTTGAACTGCCTTCTGACCGCCAAGGGGGCCCCGGTCGATTCCGGCCAGATCCTGCCCACCGCCTTTGCCGAATACCGTTCCATCTGTCGGCCAATCGCCCCGGCCTTCGGCCCGAATCGGCCTTTGGAGGATCTGGCGGCGAGACGGCGGCCGAGCCAGTGGAATCCCTCGGGACCGATGCGATCGGCCTCGGTGACGTGGAAGCCGGCCCCGACGGCGACCCCTCGGGCTTTGGCGACTGGGTCCGGCGGCCGGACGCAACCGGCCGGATGGGCTGGGAGTCCCCCGAGTCGAAACGGTGCTGGGGAGACTCCACGTTCGAGGGCCTGCCCGAGCCGCCCCCCCGTGTTCCGACTGCGGTAGTCTGGCGCTGTGGGAGACTTTGGCAGGCACTTGGCGGTGTCTGCGATGTGACCCGCCGACCACGGCAATCCGGCTGCTGGAACAGGCGGCGGCAATCCGGCGACGACACGGCAAGCCCGACCCGCCGGGGGCGGCCGGTTTGGCGGTGGAGTTGGCTGAACAACGGCAAATCAACCGCAGGTGTTGACAAATCCTCAACGGACCGATAGAATGCTGACGATGGCACGAAAACGAACCAGACTGAGCGACCAGTTGCGGCTGGCAATCGAAGCCAGTGGTAAGAGTCTCAATCAGATCGACCGTGATACGGGTATCGACAAAGCGACGTTGTCGAGGTTTCTGAACGGCAGGGGCGGACTGTCGATTCCCGTACTGGACCGGTTGGCTGATTATCTCGGACTGAGCGTCACAATGAAAGGCAAGCCCCTCAGGCGGAAAGGAAAGTAATCACGGCGACCATCTACAAGCGAACCCGGCGAAAGGCGATTCCCGGGAGTGCTGAGATTGTTGAACGTCGAGGGAAGCGAATTGCGGTTTGGCAATCCCGAGGCCGACGACGAAGGGGTGAGGTGACCGAGGACGGTCAGGCGGTGCTTGTGGTAGACGACTGCTACACGATTGAATGGCACAACGCCTCAATGGCACAACGCCGAAGGTCGGCGGCAACGCAAGAGCAGCCGGACTCCCGACAAGGACGCGGCTCAGCAGTTGGCAAACAGGCTGGAGACGAAGGCGATGCAACGCCGAGAGGGGTTAATCGACCCGAGCCAAGAGCAATTGGCGGTCGAGGGGCGGCGGCCGATTCAAGAGCACTTGGCGGACTTCGGCACAACGCTGGAAGCGAAGGGAGACACGCCGGACCGCGTGAAGCTGGTTTGTTCTCGGCTGAAATCGGTCATCGAGAGTTGCGGATTCGAGCGGTTGTCAGATTTGACAGCCTCTACCGTTCAGGCGGTGGTTGCCAGCCTGCGAGACTCGAAGAGCCTCCGAACGTGCAACGGCTACCTCCGGGCCGTCAAGGGCTTCGGCCGGTGGGCGTGGCACGACGGCCGGCTTGCGGCTGACCCTCTGGCTTCTCTCCAGGCATACAATGAGCAAACCGACCGGCGGCGAGTGCGGAGGGCCATATCTATCGAGGAGTTCATCCGGCTGATTGATGCGGCCGAGGCCGGCCCGACCGTCGAAGGTATCCCCGGCCCCGCCCGGTCAGTGATGTACGTCCTGTCGGCCTGGACGGGCTACCGACGGAGGGAACTGGCTTCACTGACATTCCGTTCCTTCGTCCTGGACACCTACCCACCGACCGTGACTGTGCAAGCCGCACACTCCAAGCGGCGGCGGACGGACACGCAGGTCTTGCACCCGGTGGTTGTCGAACGGCTCACAACATGGCTGGCGGGCAAACCGGAGGTTGCCGACCACGTGGCGGCAATCGAATCTCTCCCCTTCCTGCCGAGCCGACCGGAAGGCCCTGAAAGTGGGCAGCAGTCGCTGGAGGCAACGGGAACCGATGACGCCCAAGCTACAAGGCGTTACGGCTACGAGAGTGGGCAGCAGTTTGGGCAGCAGTTGGGCGGCAAATCGGGGCAAATCGTGGCCAGCAGCGGCGAGAAGACGACCAAGCCGACCGACCAAATAGACAAGCCGCAAGTCGTTACGCTGTCAAGAAATGAGAAGAGCCGGCAAGCCGTGGCGACTACCGGCGAGAGTGGAGACGAGCGGGCTCGAACCGCCAACCCCCGGCTTGCAAAGCCGGTGCTCTCCCGATTGAGCTACGTCCCCGAAAAAAACGCGTCCCCCCAAAAAAACCAGAACAAAGGCCGCGGCGAAACGCCCCCGCCACACCCCCAAGAATAACACATTTCTGCCGCAGTACACAAGGCCTTTGGCGTAAGCGTCAGGCGCGCGGACATCACAACGGCCAATAGCTCACGGCTGAAGGCCCAGGTGAAGCTTAAACAAACCCGGAGACCAAGACCCCATGAATCACTCAATCTTCCGTCCTGTTTGCGTTCTGTTGCTATTGCTGGGCTCCCGGGTCGTGGTGGCGGCCGAGCTGAAATCGCCCGACGGCAAGATCATTGCCACGGTGGACACGAACAGCGAGGGGGGTCCCCGTTACGCGGTTGCCTACCGCGGCAGAACGGTCCTCGGCGAATCGCGCCTGGGGTTGATCTTCAAGGACGCACCGCCGCTGGAAGACGGCTTCCGCCTCATCAAGCTCGCCCGTAGCAGCCGCGACGAGACGTGGAAACCCGTCTACGGCGAGCGGAGACAAATCCGCGACCACTACAACCAGTTGGCCGTCGATCTCGAAGACGGCCGGTCACCGCCACGGCGTCTGCGGCTGACGTTTCGCGCGTATGACGAAGGGGTGGCGTTCTGCTACACCATACCCAGGCAGGCAGCGATGCGCAAGGTGACCATCACGCGCGAGAACACCGAGTTCCGCTTTGTCGGTGATCATCCTGCCTGGGCGGTCTACAGCGCCCAGGGTCGCTACAGCGAGGTTCCGCTGAGTGGAATCAAGCCGGGCTGCGAGCGGCCGCTGACCGTCCAGGTGGATGACCACACCTTCGTCGCCCTGGCCGAAGCCCGGCTGGTGGACTACGCCCGGATGAAATTCGCACCGCGCAAGGGGCCGGATCATGCGCTGCTGAGTTCGCTCAGCAGCAACGTGGAAGCACCCCTGCCGCTGACCACCCCCTGGCGCCTGGTGATGCTGGCGGAGAGTCCTGGGCGATTGCTGGAGAACAACTTCATGGTCCTCAATCTCAACGACCCCTGCGCGATCCGGGACACCTCCTGGATCAAGCCCGGCAAGGTCATCCGCGAGGTCACGCTCAGCACCACCGGCGGCCGGGCCTGTGTGGACTTCGCCGCCAGGCACGGCTTGCAGTACGTGGAATTCGACGCCGGGTGGTACGGCCACGAGTACTCGGACGAGTCGGACGCGAGGACGGTCACCGTCGACCCCGGACGGTCTCAAGGCCCGCTGGATCTGCCCGGCGTGATTCGCTATGCCCGGCAGCACGGCATCGGCGTGATCCTGTACGTCAACCGCCGGGCCCTGGAGCGGCAACTGGATCAAGTCCTGCCTCTGTACGAAAGCTGGGGCATCAAGGGCGTCAAGTACGGCTTCGTCAACGTCGGCTCCCAGCGGTGGACGAGCTGGCTCCATGAGGCGGTTCGCAAGGCGGCAGGGCATCGTCTGATGGTTGACGTTCACGACGAATACCGGCCCACCGGATACTCGCGCACCTATCCGAACCTGATGACCCAGGAAGGCATCGCCGGCGACGAAACCAGCCCGACCAACCAACAGACGCTCACGATCCTGTTCACGCGAATGCTGGCCGGCGCCGCCGACAACACGATCTGCTACTACGACTCGCGGGTGGATCGCAACGCCAGCCACGCCTATCAGTTGGCCAAGGGCGTGTGCTTCTACAGTCCCTGGCAGTTCTTGTACTGGTACGACCGACCCCCGACCTCACCCAGAGACAAAGGCGGCGCCGGCGGGTCGCGAAACCTCATCGGCAATGAGCCGGAGCTGGAGTTCTTCGATCACCTGCCGACCGTCTGGGACGACACCCGTGTGATCCACGCCCGGATCGGCCAGTACGCCGTGATTGCCCGCCGCAGCGGCCCTGACTGGTTCGTCGGGTGCATGAGCAGCGGCCCGGCGCGGAGCCTGGCAATCCCACTCGGCTTTCTGGATCAGGGCAAGCAGTACGTGGCCCACGTCTACTCCGACGACGATTCCGTGCTGACGCGAACGCACGTGCGGATCGATCGTTTCCCGGTTCGGGCGGACACCACACTGACGGCGAAGATCCGCGCCAACGGCGGTCAAGCCATTCGCATCGCCTGCACCACGGCAGACTGATTACGAGCCGAAAGATCGCACCGCAGCGGACGTTCCACTGCACCGCCAGCGCAATCCAACCGTCCGCCGTGTGCAGCCGACACCGGTCGGGAAGGCCCCCTGCGGCTTACCCCAATCTTGCACTGCAAGCCCCAAAAGTGTCGAATGACTCTTGGGGGCGGCGTTGCCAGCAAACGAGCTGCGGAGCTGGAAACGGCACGGCCTTCCGGTGGGTGCCGACTCGGCCCTGCGGGCCGGGTGATCGATTCGGGGAAAAGTAGGAGCCAACGCGGTCGTGGCCCCTTTCCGGCAGTAATTCCAGGGCGTTTTCCATGCCGATCCGATTTGCCTGCCCACATTGCGGAACTGAGACCGACGTATCGGACGAGTACGCCGGCCAATCCGGCCGGTGCTTCGCCTGCGGCCGGACGATCCGGGTCCAGCCCCTTCCCGGAACACCCGGCCCGCAAACCCTCGCCGGCGGTTCCCAAGCGCCGACCTTGGGCGTTACCGACGGGCGCGACCTTGCCGGGAGATATGACTATGCTCGACAGAGATTGATATGGCCATGTTTTCTGGTGTGCGTTCTGCTGTTCGCCGTGGCCAACTTCGTGATTGTGCCGCTCATGTCTCGGCTTAGCCCGCGTGACCCGGCGGCAGTGTTGGTCTACCTTTGTGTGGGGGCGATCGGCGCAGAAGGAGGACTTCACGCCATCTGGTGCGTCCTTGCTCCCGTCGGTCTCATCAAGAGAGTTGCGGTTGGAATCGGCACCGCACTGCTTTTGTTCGGCGAGTGGGGATTGGGATTCG
>CAZUAM010000516.1:0-5437 GCA_964618095.1 uncultured Planctomycetaceae bacterium
CTATGCCTGGAGCACGGCGATGAGCGGGCCCGCCCCCAGCATGGACCTGCCCATGTATTGGAACGCCGTGGCCGCGAACGCGACCTACACCGATGGTGATGCTGAGCTCATGCTTTATCCGGGTTTTGACTGGTTGCACGGCATGTCGAAGCCGACGACCGACCAGCACCAGCTAACGCTGACGTTCACGGCCTTGGCCTTGACCGACAGCACTTCAATCTGGTTGACCACGGGAACTGGTGCAGGACATGGTGTATGGGCTGAAAATCCAGATGCGGCACACGTTATGGAATGCACGGGCGACTTGACAGGCGCAGACGTCACCATCACCCCGGAGCCGGCCACCATCGTCATCTGGTCGCTGTTGGGTGGCCTGGGCATCAGCGTCGGCTGGTGGCGGCGGAGACGGAAAGCGGCATAAGAGCAGACCGTTTCGCATCGCGGACCATCCAGAGCCGTCGCGTTTGCGGCGGCTCTTTTCCGTTCGCATCGGCCATGGCGGTGGTCAATTCACATAAAGCCGCGACCGTGGGTCGCGCGGGTGTTCGGCGGGGGTGATCGCGAGAGTTGACCAGTCGCGACCAACGGTCGTGGGTTTGCCACAAGGGCGCGACCAACGGTCGCGGCTTTATGACGAGGGCCTCACCATCGGTCGGGGGTCTGTGGCGGAGTTGGCCGATACTCGTCGTGGACCGGGCCGATCGTCTCGAAGGGGGTTTTCTGGAACCCGGAAATCTGTTTGCAGACGGGCGAATCGTCCTTGAGTTGGAAGCTCATCCTTTCCGCGTCGACGAAGCCGGGGTCGCCCTGGGTGAAATTGTCCCGGATGGTGGTGTGCGGCTTGGCCTCGGGTGCCAGGTTCAACCAACGTCCGGCCACGCAGAGGTTCCGCACGATGAGGTTTCCCTTGGGCACTCACGGCGGCGTTCGAGGCGGTTCTGGACGGAATCTCCCGCCAGCGGCAGAGCTTCAGCATCCGGCAGCTCCGCGACCAGGCCCTGTGGGCCATGGATCAGATCCGAGAAGCCCGGTTCCGGGCAGTCTGATTGCGGGCTGTTCCTTGTGTGCTGGGACCCACCGAAAGCTGGCCAGACCAAAGGGCCACAGTCGGCAACACCTCGACCTCGCATGGGGCGGGCTACACTCGCTCAACCTACGCATCCTGGCGAGTCCACTGTCGAATTCGACATCCAGAACGGGCAATCACCCCCCCCAAAGAGCCAATTCTTGCCTTTTTTCCGTTTTGTTTGTCAGGAATCGCAGTTCCACGGCGGAGTAAGTATAGGCAGCTTAGGCGCTATAGGTATTGTTGGTCACCTGGGAAGAACGCTGTGTGGGTGGTGTGCATGAGGACATTCGAGGGTCGGCCCCGCGCTGGCAATTGAAGAACTCCTCCTCCACTTGTGCTTCTCTGTGTGTTGCTACTCGAGACTCCGGGAGGAATTGGCATGAAACGACTGATGGTGGTTCTTGCGATCTGTGGACCGTTGGTGATCGCGCCTGGTTTCGTGCAGGCCGGTGTCGGTTCTGGAACGTGGACCCTGTCCGGCTCCGACGCCGGTCTGTGGCAAGAGACGTTCGACGGAGGAGGTCCCACCCAGCCGGGCAACCAGATGTGGGGGGCGGGGTTGGGATATTCATTCTCGGGGGCCACATTGCAGTCGGTAGTTCCGGGTAGCTCCCCGTACGACTATCAGACAACCTATGCCGGCGGAACGCTTTCTCTCACGTCGGCAGGTCCCTGGGGCGGCGACGCTACGATTTCCCTTGACACGATCACGAACAATTCCTTTTACGACGGCCAGGGCGCATTGAACCTCGACCTGATCGGGACGGACGTGACCGGCGGCTGGACGATTGCCGCCAGTTTCTCACCGACCGAACCCGGCTACGGTTACGGGGGCGACGAATACGGCCATACAGGAGTCTACGGCGGCTCGGTAACGGTCGCGCACACTACTCCCGAGCCGGCCAGCGTGATTGTCTGGTCCGTCCTGGGGATTCTCTGCGTCGCCTTCGCATGGCAACGACGCAAGAAGGCCGCATAGGATTCCAACAGCTTGAAACACCTACGAGCCGCCGTAGTCCCCTCCGGAGGCCCTTCTTGTTTGTGGCGTCAGGCATCACGCAAACCTGGCAGGAGGCCGGCGCCATACTCGTGTGGCCGTGGTTTCCACGCAGAGCAGGGAATCCGATCCCACCCGCCGGATTTGTGGCGGCGCCGATGTGCCAGCGGATAGCCCCGCGGCTCGCGGCTGCCCGACCGGAACCCGTCCGATATTCGTTCCGAACCAGCCGATTCTTCTCGAAGGTGATTCTGCGGGAGCCGTCTGCGGTTCTGCTCCCTTCGCGCAGCGCGGCTAAGGACCACAAAGGCAAGTCCAGCAGAAGCTACCAAAGCTAGCAGTGGACAGCAAGGGGAAGCACGAGATGAGACGAGATACGCCGGGGGCTAGGAGACCTCGATCGAGTTCGTGAGGCGGTCGCCCCCAGGCACGGCCATGGCGGCATGTTGCGCCAGTTGCTTACAGTAGTAAGTGGTGCAGTGCCCTCTGAGCCGCACGCCGTCTCGATTGACCTCCACGCTGAGGTTGCGTATTTGACGGCCGGTTTCCCGTTGAACGGCCCTTTCAATCGAAGCGGCCAATTCTTCGGCTTCCTCCACGGTCTCCGGCAGTCCCACACCGATAGGCTCCGAGGCCAGCCGAGCCTCCATTGTCAGGTCTTCCATGGGTTCCTCCTCGACTGTTGCCGGACGATTGCGTCCCTTCATCGGCAACGGCCCAAATCTTCAAGGAACCTCCTTGTTCCTGCCCCGTATTCCATGCTTTCGGCCGCTTCCCCGGCGGGCCCTCCGCCGCCCGAAAAGCCTCCTGCGCCGGATTATTAGACCTATTCAACGCGGATCGAATTGATGACCTCGATGCTCCTGCAAACTGAACGGACTACCTCCTGGGCCAACTGCTTGTGGTAAAAGCTGGAAACGGTACCAGAAATCACCAATGTCCCCTGGCGATGCTCCACTTGAAGATCGCGGAGCTCGTAGATGGGGCTGCTGGCCAACGCCGTCTGCGCCCGCAACTGAACTTCGCTGGTGGAAGTCGTGGTCATCAGAAGTTGGGTGCCTTCCCTGAAAGAAACGTTCTCCATACAAGGACCGAAACCGCCGCTCGAGCGAGCCGTGGTGAGATCAGATCCGTCGGGAAGACCGAAACATCCCTCACGGTCACCCGAAAACACCATCCGCCGCCAAACCGTCCGCGGTGGCCACCCCTGTTGCGAGACCACTAGCATCCTGACCAAGCCATACCGGCACAATTAGCCTTGATAGTAAATCTAGTGCCTATACCCCAACTAAGTCAACCCCGTTCGTCGAAATCGTCGAAATTCGTAGAATTCGTGCTTTTCCACAAATCTATGGAGAGGGCTGAACGTTCAACACTCTAGGGGGAAGCAGCTCCCGACGGCAAACCCTAACGCCTAGCCAATCTTGCCCGACGCCCTCAGATAGGCAATCACCTCCTCGGCCAGGGCGTCAGCAGGCCTGGTGCCGGCGTCCAGCACCAACTCGGGCTTCTGCGGCGGTTCGTAAGGGTCGTCAATGCCGGTGAAACCCTTGATTTCCCCCGCCCGAGCCCTCTTATACATGCCCTTGGGGTCGCGGGCCTCGCATACCTCTAGTGGTGCATCGACGAATACCTCGATGAAATCCTCGGCAGCCAGCGTCGCCCGAACCCGATCGCGGTCGACTCGATAGGGACTGATAAAGGCCGTGATGGCAACCACTCCGGCGTCGCAGAACAGTTTGGCCACGCTACCGATCCGGCGGATGTTTTCCTCGCGATCCTGGGCCGAGAAGCCCAGTCCGAACCGCCCGGAAAACTCCTCCCCGTGGACCTCCTTTAACATATTGGGCCCCGAGTTCAGGCCGTGACGGATGTTGTCGCCATCGAGGACGAAGCCGTGTATCCCCAGCGAGTGCAGCTTGTGATCGACCAGATTGGCCACGGTGCTCTTGCCGCAGGCACTCAAGCCCGTAAACCACACCACGCAGCCGCAGTGTCCGTTGAGCTGTTCTCGCTCCCGCCGAGAGACGGCGTGCTGGTGCCAATGGACCTCAACTTGGGGATTACTGGTCATGGCAGGAGGACCCTCATCTGGTTCTTGCCGGTTTTCGTGTGAATCATCGAGGCGTGCATGATAGGTCAACCGCAGCGGTCTGGCAACGGTTGCCAGGCAGCGGAAAGAGACGCCCAGCCCGTTTATCTGGCGTTGCTTGCGCAGGCTTCCCATCTGCCGACCAACCGGGAAGCCGCCTGGGCACGACCGACTGCCAAACTGGCATGTTTGCCAGGCCACACGGTACTCTCCCTTGATGCTGATCGTTCCCTTTCTGGGGTCGCCTCGTTTTTCTCAGCCCGCTATAATTCTATGCTCTACACAAATTCCGTGGTTTCCCGGAGCGATAGGTTCGCATGAGTCAGATCGAAACGGTTCCCAACGGCGCCACTCAAACCTCGGGGCCAATTGGGCTTACGGCTGCTACGCTGTACGACAAATGCGTGGCACTGGCCAGGAACTTGTGGTGGAGTTGGCACCCAGAGGTGATCAACCTCTTCCGCGACCTGGACCCGATCCGCTGGCGACAGTTGGACCACAACCCCATTGCCCTGCTCTCGGAGTTCACACCCGAACGGCTGGAGATGCGGGCGGCCGAACTGGTGCTCTATAGCCGGATCAACCACGCCTATCGACGGCTGAAGGAATATGTGGCTCAGGCCCCCCTCTGGGGCAAAACTCACACCGGTGTGCTGGGGTCAAAGCCGGTGGCCTACTTCTCGTTGGAGTTCGGGGTCCACGAGTCGGTTCCCGTCTATTCCGGTGGTCTCGGCGTGCTCTCCGGCGACCACATCAAGAGTGCCAGCGCGTTGGGGGTGCCGCTGGTGGCCATCGGGCTGTTCTACGACCAGGGTTACTTCAAGCAGCACCTGGACACCCACGGCTGGCAGCAAGAGGAGTACCTCGACACCAAGGTCGAGAACCTTCCCATGGAACCCGCCCGGGGGCCCGACGGAAAGCCGGTGAAGGTCGAGATTTGCACCCGGACCGGCTGCCTGCTTGTCAAGGTCTGGCTGATGCGCGTCGGTCGGGTGAAGCTGTACCTGCTCGATTGCGACGTACCGAGCAACAGCCCCGAGGACCGCGAACTGACCTCCAGGCTCTACGGCGGAGACAACCGCACGCGGGTCCGACAGGAGCTGGTTGCGGGCGTCGGGGGGATCCGCGCCTTGACGGCCCTGGGTATCAGTCCGGGAGTGTATCACCTGAACGAGGGGCATAGCGCGTTTGCCACCCTGGAGGCCATTCGCGTGCTGATGAAGGACGACGGCATGAGCTTCGACGACGCCCTGCGCGACGTGGCTCAGCACACGGTCTT
>CAZUAM010000517.1:0-5405 GCA_964618095.1 uncultured Planctomycetaceae bacterium
GGCCCCATTATAATGCCTTCCGGTGGTCGGTGAGATACGTGGTGATAGAAAAAGGAGGAATTGGTATGGCCCGAACGTCATTGTGCAAGATGGCAACGGTCGTCGTGACCCTGGTGGTTGGCACGGGGGTCTCCGTCGCATCGGCCGCGGGAGAGAGCCCCGCTGCGGTCAAGTTGACGCTTGGCAACGAGCTACGTTTCGAGCGCACGGGCGAGCCGGTCACTTGCGGGCTGCCGCTGGTGCGGGGGTTTGTCCGCCGGTCCGAGGAGTTGACGCTGCTGGGACCCGGCGGCCGCGCGGTGCCGGTCCAGGTGCTCACCACCAGCACGTACAAGGACGGCACGCCGCGCTGGGTGCTCGTGGACTTCCAGGCAGACGTGCCGGGCGGGGGCAAGGCCGTCTATCGCCTGACCACCGGCCCGCGTGTACCGGTGCGCGAGAGCCTCACCTTCGAGCTGAGAGACGGCGTGGCGGAGATCGACACCGGCGCGGCGCAGTTTCGCATCGACACCGGCCGCTTCCGCCTCTTCGATTCGGTGACCGTCGGTGGGCGGGAGCTACTGGCCAGTCGGCCGGAGAGTGGCATCGTGCTGGAGGAACAAAGCGGTTCCCGGCACACTTGCGACCGGAAGACGCCCCGGGCCGAGTTCGAGGACGTGGGCCCGATGGCGGTGGTGCTGGCCGTGCGGGGACAGATCCGTCCCGGCGGGAAGCTGCCGCTGGCCGAGTACGTCTGCCGGATGCACTTCTACGCGGGGAAGGGCGAGGTGCGGGTCTTTTGCACGCTCCGCAACCCGGCCGCACACCGGCATCCCGGAAACACCTGGGACCTGGGGACGGGAGGGTCGATCTTGATGGAAGATTTCTCGATCCTCTTGCCGCTGGCCGCGGGGCCCTGGATCTCGCGCGTGGGCGTCGAAGCCGGCCGGCCTGCTCTTTCTGCTACGAAGCTCTACCAGGATTCTTCCGGAGGTCCCCACTGGGACTCGGCCAACCACGTCGACAAGGATTACAAGGTGCCGACCCGTTTTCGCGGTTACCGGGCGTATGGGGGCAGCCGGAAGGTGTCGGAGGGCTACCGCGCCGACGGATGGATCCACCTGCGGGGTGCGCCCGGCGGTGTGGCGGTGGGTGTGCGCGACTTCTGGCAGAACTTTCCCAAGGCGCTGGAGTTGAACCGCGGCAGGCTCCGCGTCGGCCTCTGGCCGGGCGAGTTCGCCGGCGTACACGAGATTCTCGGCGGCGAGCAGAAGACCCACGAGATGCTCTTTGTCTTCCACGACGTGAAGCGGGCCGGCGAGTCCGTCGAGCGCCGCATGAAGGCCTTTCAGCGGCCCCTGTACGCGATGCCCGATCCGGCGGCGATCTACGCCACGCGGGCCTTTTGGCCCACCGGGCCGCTCGACCGCGAGCGATTCAAGATGCTGGAGCAGACCTGCGACGCCTTCGTCGATGCGGCCGGCGGCCAGGGGGCGAGCGTGATCAGCAAGTGGGACGAGATCGACGAGTTCGGCTGGCGGCACTTCGGCGACACGTTCGCCGACAACGAGGGCTCGCCGGCCAAGATGCGCGAGGACTTCCCCCAACACCACCCCGGCGGCCGCCCCATCAGCCACTTCGGCAACGAGTACGACGTGAACTACGGCGTCATGCTCCAGGGCCTCCGCCGCGGCGACCCGAGGTGGATGTGGATGGCCGACGTGATGTGCCGGCACTACGCCGACGTCTGCATCTACCACACCGACGCCGACCCGGCCGAGGCCTATGCCCATGGGCCGTTTACCCATACCACGCACGACACGGCCGCGCTGAGGAGCACGCACCGGATGTATCCCAGCGAGACGAACAAGTACGGGCTGCAATACGCCTCGGGGGGGCCGAACGCCGGACACTGCTACGTGGCGAGTCTGGCCCAGCACTATTACCTGACCGGGAACCGCACCAGCCGCGAGGCGCTGCTGGAGGTGGCCGACTGGACGGTGCACAGCCCCTGGTTTACGCGGATGATGATGGGCGACAAGCGGGGAATCGGGAACTTCCTGATGACGCACGTCTACGCCTACCAGCTTACCAACGATCGGAACTATTATGACGCGGCGATCAAGATGATCGACTACGTGGAAGAGCCCTTCGAAGGTCTGGGAGCGAATCTGTTCGTCAAGGCGGCCGGGCGGTTTCTGGACGTGAAGATCGAAAACGGCGAGATCGACGCCGATTATCGGAAGGCGCTGGGCAAGATGCTCCTGTTCGGGGACCTTTACCTTACGCTGGCGGATGACACTCCCAGGCGGTACCTGGAGCAAACGTGCTTCTACGGTGAGGTGCTGACGACCTGCTACATCCACGCTCCCAAGGACCACCCCAATCGCCAACGGTACTTCGCCAAGGGCAAAGCGCTGATGGATCAGGCCCAGGGCCGCTGGCCGGGGAGCTACCGGCCCACCAAGACGCTGATCATGTGCTTCGCAAACACCGGCGCGTTCTTTCGCGCGCTCGAGATGCGGGCGGGGGAGCTTCGCAGCGAGAAGGGAGCAATGCGGGAGGATTCACTCCGTTAGAAAGGAGCAGGCTGATCCGGGCTTGCGTGGGTTGCAGACCGCCCCACTGATTCTGTTTACGCGGGTTGCTGTGTTGTCCTTGGGGCGCGACCCCATGCACGCTCAGCCGCTTCAGATCAGTCTGAGGAGCTGACGGCAGGCTTCGAGAAGGCAGAGCCTGATCGGGGAGCCCGATCATGCGATACGGGGCACCGGCACTGATCGGCAGAAGACTTCTCACGAAAGGGGGTGGTATGGACAGATTGATCGGTGGGGCCGCTGCGCGGAACCGTTGCGACAGCGGACGAACTCGGCAAAAACAGATCTCGAGAAGGAGGTATGAAAGATGAAGAAGGAAGTCGATAAGGGCAAAACGAAGGCCGTCAACGCTGCGGCGAAAAGGGACGGCAGTGGAGTCTCGCGCAGGACTTTCGTAAAGGGCCTGGGCGCAATCGGCACGGGGACAATCCTTTTCTCCGGCAGCGCGACGAAGCAGGCCAAAGGCCAGTACGGCGACACGTACGTTGAGGGGCTCTCCCAGGAGCAGCTCATCGGCATGTACACCGACATGTTGAAGATCCGCCTGTGGGAATCGAAGATCAAGGACCTGATTCTTGCCGGCGGTTTTCGGGGAGTCGCGCACCTCTACGTCGGGGAGGAGGCCATCGCCGTAGGCGTCTCGGCCGCCCTGAGGAAAGACGACTACATCGCCAGCACCCATCGCGGCCACGGACACCTGATCGCCAAGGGGGGCGACCTCGGCCGGATGCTGGCGGAGATTACTCACAAGGCCACCGGATACTGCAAGGGTTACGGCGGTTCCCTGCACATCACGGACGTAGGCTTGGGCATCTTGGGCATGAACGGAATCGTGGGTGCTTCGCACCTGTTCGCGGCCGGGGCGGCCTACGGCATCCGGGTCAAGGGAACCGACCAGGTGGCGGTGAGTTTTGGCGGAGACGGTTCCATCCAGGGACCCTTCTTCACCAGCGCGGCCAACAGTGCCGCGGCCTGGAAGCTGCCCTGGATCGGGATCATTGAAAACAACGCCTTCCAGATCTGGGTCCGAGCCACGAAGGTCTACGGCACGGTCGATCTGGCTCGCCGGGCCGACGGCTATGGTATCGAGGGCCGGGTGGTGGACGGCAACGACGTGTTGTCGGTCTACAACGTGGCCCGGTACGCCGTGGAAAAGGCCCGTGCCGGAGGCGGCCCCACGATCATCGAATGCAAGACCTACCGCTGGTACGACCACTACGGCGCGGGGGGCGCCAAGATCGGCGTGGACGGCGCGTTCGGCCTCGGCTATCGCTCCGATCGGGAGCTGCGGGACTGGATGGCCAAAGATCCCATCCGACGAGTCCGGGAATTCCTCCTGAGCGAGAAGGTGATCGGGGCGGAGCGGGCCGACGAAATCGTCGCGGAAGTCAAACAGGCCATCGACGCCGCCGCCCGGTTCGCCGAGGCCCAGCCGGTCCCCAAGCCTGAGGACGGCCTGTTGAACGTGTTTGCCAAAGGCGCTGTTCCACTGCACACGAGTTAGACGGAAAAAGGAGGCTCAAACCATGCCAAAAAGCATGAGCTATGCGATTCTGGAGGCGATCCAAGGGGA
This sequence comes from uncultured Planctomycetaceae bacterium, assembly GCA_964618095.1. Lineage (GTDB taxonomy): Bacteria > Planctomycetota > Planctomycetia > Pirellulales > Thermoguttaceae > CAZUAM01. The sequence goes on from CAZUAM010000517.1 coordinate 4,150, forward strand.
AATGCGGCGGGAAAAACTCCTCACGCTCCTCTACGAATATCAAAGACCGGCGGCCCGTTGGGGGAGGCAATCCGTCAATCTGGACAGGGAGTTCGGTCCGCCGCGGGTGAGGTTCTGCGCCATCGACGAGGAGTGGATCGTCGGCGGCGCTTTGGGAATGTCGATGATCGGCGTTCCGGCAATCGCCCACATCCCCAGCATGGCCACGTTCATTCCCTATGAATTGATGTTCAACCATGCGGGCAAGCTTCGGCACATGACCGGCGGCCAGGCGGCATTCCCGATGGTTCTCTGGGCCGATATGGCACGGAGATGGGCCGGGCAGGGCGGTCAACACGCCGACGCGGGGCTGGAGTCGGCCTACGCCCGGCTGGCCGGGTTGAAGGTGGTGATCCCCTCGAATCCTTACGACGCCAAGGGCTTGATGATCTCCGCGATCCGGGACGTAGACCCGGTCGTATTCTGTCACTACCCGGTACCGTCTTCGGGGCCCGAGGTCCCTGACGAGCCTTACACGGTGCCGATCGGGCAGGCCGCCGTCCGCACCGAAGGCAAAGACATCACCATCGTGGGCTACGCACCGCAGACGGTCGAGATTGCCAGGGCCGTCGAGCAGCTTCGCAAGGATAAGATCAGTGCCGAGTTCATTGATCCCAGAACGCTGGCACCCTTGGAGGGTGTGATGGAGACGGTGATCGAATCGGTCAAGAAAACGGGCAGACTCCTGACTTCGGACGAGGGGTCCTACAACTTCTGCAATGGTGCCGAGATCATCGCCAGGGTGGCGGAGGCCGTGCCCGGCGTCCGAGTCAAGAGGCTGGCCTTCCCCGATGCCCCCGCGCCGGGCGCACCCGAGATGATCAACCATATGAAGGTGGACGCCGCCAAGATTGTAGCGGCCGCAAAGAAAATGGTACGAGGATAAAGCATTCTGTCGATCCCGGTGGCGGACGGGGACGCAGGGGGGACGTGTGGCGCCCGGGTAGGTGGAGGTATCGAAGGGGGAGAGTCAGAGACGGCCCTTCACGGCCACGGGAACGCAAAGCGCCGGCGTCTGCTTTCCGCAGCGTTCGCAACTCCTACGAAAACAGGCCCCCTCTGCCTCTGGGAGAGGGCCGGGGTGAGGGTTTTCATCCTTGAGGGTGAACGAAGTTCGTGTGGACTCAAATTGACAAATGCCGCGCTACCAGGGGCCGCCGTACCGGCGGCCGCTAACCCGGATTATTCATAAACCGAGGATTGCTGGGGCATGAGCG
>CAZUAM010000518.1:0-5394 GCA_964618095.1 uncultured Planctomycetaceae bacterium
CCGGAACGACTGGGCCCGAAGGCCGGCCGAGGGCAGCAGTACGGCCGCGACCACGATCAGAACGACGGTTTTCGACCTCAAAGGCACCGCCATTGATTAGGAACCTCCTATTAACTAATGTAGAAGGATACGTAGAGGAAATACAGGGTTGCGGGAGGCGGCTCGTACCGCAACGCCGTGTTTCACGATGTGGCGCCGTCCCGGGTGGAGGAAGGACCTTCGCGGTCGCAGCGAATAGGGAACATGATGTCGGTGCATACCCCCCAAATGAGCCCTGAAGAGGCCGTCCGCCGCGTCGCCCAGGCCCGCGAAGCCCTGCTCGGCGAGGTCCACAAGGTCATCATCGGCCAGGACGAGATGATCGAGCAGATGCTGATCTGCATGTTCGCCCGCGGCAACTGCCTGACGATCGGGGTGCCGGGCCTGGCCAAGACGCTCACGGTCTCTACGATTGCGCAGGCCCTGGCGATGCGCTTCAGCCGGATCCAGTTCACGCCCGACCTGATGCCCAGCGACATCACCGGCACGGAGATCATCGACCAGGACGCGGCCACCGGGCAGCGGCACTTCCGCTTCGTCCGCGGGCCGGTGTTTGCCAACATCGTCTTGGCCGACGAGATCAACCGCACCCCGCCCAAGACCCAGGCCGCCCTATTGCAGGCCATGCAGGAAAACGAGGTCACCGCGGCCGGAAACACCTACAAGCTCGACCAGCCGTTCTTCGTGATGGCCACGCAGAACCCGATCGAGCAGGAAGGGACCTATCCGCTGCCGGAGGCCCAGTTGGACCGCTTCATGCTCTCGATCAACATCGGCTATCCCACCCGCAGCGAGGAACGCGATATCGTGGTGGCCACCACGCAGGCCCGGTCCCACGAGGTCAAGCCGGTGTTGCAGGGGCAGGACATCCTCTGGATCCAGCAGCTCGTCCGCCAGGTGCCCGCCAGCCAGCACATGGTCGACTACGCGGTCGATCTGGCCCGCGCCACCCGGCCCAAGGAGCCGCCCAGTCCCGACTTTGTCAAGAACTGGCTGGCGTGGGGGGCCGGACCGCGGGCTGGGCAAAACATGATCCTGGGTGCCAAGGCCCGGGTGATCCTCCACGGCCGCTATGCCGTTACGGCCGACGACGTCCGGGCGATGGCCTTTCCCGTGCTGCGGCACAGGATCTTTACGAACTTCAACGCCGATGCCGAGGGGATCGACGTGGAGCAGGTGATCGAGAAGATCCTCCAGTCGGTCCCCGAGCCGTCCTACGGCGAGGCGGTCGGCCCGCGGCCTCCAGCCAAGCGGCAGCCGGCGGCGCAGCCTCAATCGGCCCCACCGTCCAGCGCCGCCCCGGCTCCGCCGCCGCCGGCCCCTCAGCCGGCCCCGGGCCGATCGCCCAGCCCGGCCTCACCCCCCCTCGGCCGCACCCCGCCGCCCGGCCCCGCTCCGCCGCCGGTGCGATGACTGAAATGAGGTGGACCTGAGAACCCAGCTATGGCCCTAACCGATATTGAAGAGTACATACACCTGATCCCGGCAGTGAAGCATTCGCCGGGAGGCTACCTCTGGTCTTCCTACGACGCCGAAGCGGATGTGCTCTACATCAATTTCAAGAAGCCCAGTCACGCCACCGATAGCGAACTCACGGACAACAATGTGATTGTCCGCTACGAAGGAGAGAAGGTCATCAGCCTGACGATCCTGCACGCCAGCAAACGTTGAGTCTCGCTGCCCTGTACTCAGGGCTCGATTCGTTCGAGATTCTCAAGTACCACATCGAAGCTGTGCGCCCCCAGATACCACGCTCCCTGGTTGAAGCGGATCGGGTCTACGCCTTCCTGCTGGCACTTGTTGACGATAGCGGCGGCCAGCCCCTCCGGGCCAGCTTGAATGTTCAACCTACGCGCAATTCTCTCTATCCATGTGTCGATGGGCTGAAGAAACCGGTAGTCCGCCGAGGTCAATCGTGACTGCAAGTTCAGGACTGCAACAAGGTCGCGAAGGAAGAACGCGGTGATCTTGGGGCCGACTTGCCAGATGTCGTCCAACTCGCCGTAGATGGTGGACGTTTCGCCCTCCTCGATCAGTGCCGCAGCATAGGCGGCTATGTTCAGCACGCGACCGCTGCCAGCCGGATGCTCGCAGATGAACCGAAGAATGTCGAGGACCATCTCCCGGTCACGGGCCTTGCCGGTTGCGTAGCTTCGCCGGGACCCCTCCAGCTCGATGACGTATTTCTGATCGAGGGCTCGCCTGACAGGATTGTCCTGATGGCTCCAATTGGCTCGACATAACCACTGGGCTTTGTGCCATTCGAGCACGCGATCGGCCCTCTCGACAGTGCTCATCTGGGCGGGCAGGAGTTCGGCCAGGGCCTTGTTGGTTGCCTCCCTGAAAGCCGACGAGACGCTGTCGCTCCGCCCTTGGTAGAAGGCACGATTGAGAAAGAAGAGCAGAGCAGTCCACCAGTCTGTGCGCAAGGTCTCCCATGAGGGCAAACGCAATAATTCCTCTCGCTTCTCCCAAGCAAGCAACTCTTCGTACTTTGAAGAGAAGCGAGCAAGCTGCCTCATGAGGTTTCCGTTCATCGATCCTACCCCAACACCAACCAGGACCCGAGCATTTCCATCAGGCCGTAGGTCAGGCTTTGCCTGACAGAAAGAAGTGAAGGCCGTTGGCGTGCACGTCCCGTACAGCCGGTGTGTATGTGGCTGCGCTGTGTGCTTACGCTTGGCTCACAATGGCACGGCCTCCTTCAGCACCCGGTCGCGGATGCGGGCTCGCAGGCCCTTCTCCGTGACCACGTCCACGTCGCGCCCCAGCAGCATTCTCAGGTCTTCCAGCAGGGCGCCCAGGTCGAACAGGCTTCGACCCTTGTCCAGGCTGACCAACAGGTCCACGTCGCTATCTGCCCTGGCATCTCCCCGGGCGAGTGAGCCAAAAACACGGACGTTCGACGCACCGTACCGGGCGGCAATACGCAGGATGTCTTCTCGCTTGGATTCCAGGAATTCGGGAAGTTCCATGGCTCGGTTCTCCCGTCCGCCGGATTGTCGCACAGCAGCAATCCCCACACAAGACCTTTACGCCGCGCCGCGGCCCTTGGCGGCCAGCCGGCGCATGCCGGGGGGCGGCTGCTCGGTTTTGGTCTCTTCGTGCTTGGGACTTAGCCGGTTGGACAGCAGGGTCTCGAACACGAGGGCCAGCAACACGGCCGTGAGGAATAGCTCCCAAAGGCTCGTCCCCTCGCGGAGCCGCTTGAAGGTGCCGGAAAGGTCGTCCGGGTCCTCGGCGAAGACCAGCGGGGTGCGGCCGAAGCGCCGTTGGAGCTCCTCTCGTTCGATCTTCGCCGGGTCGGCCTCGTCAGGGTCGACGTTCACGGCGTAGCCGATCTGCCGCGGTCCGCCCGATGGGAGCAGGCGGAGCTCGTAGACGCCGATCTCGTGCGTGTCTTCGTAGCGGAAGGTACTCAGGGGCTTGCCCTGCTCGTCCTCTGTCTTGCGGCGGATCAGCTCACCGCCGGGGGGAAGGATCTCCACGCCCGCCGGCCGCGCCGCGCCCTCCAACGGCAGCACCAGCGGCGAGCCGGCCAAGAGCGTGTGGCGGGCCTGTTCCGCCCCGGCCAGTTCGTAAGTGAGCCGGACCAGAAGCGGCAGGAAGATCGGACGCAGCGGCAGGTTCGACCAGCCCACGTGCGCGCTGGTCCCCAGCAAAAGCACCTTGCCCCTCTCCACGTCTCGTTCAACCAGCAGCGCCTCCCCGTCGTCGAGCCGGGCCATCACCCGGGGGCCCGACGCGGCCCGGGTGTCGATCCGCACGTGCTTGTAGACCAGCACCGACTGGTAGAGCACGGCCGGTTCGGCCAGGTGGGTCAAGGCCGGGTGCTTTCGGTCCAGAAAGCCGATCTGCCAACTGTCGCGATTTGCATCGGCGAGGGGGGCGAGGGGGACAGTCCCATTTTCGCTGCGCGGGGATACGAAGGGGACAGTCCCATTTTCGCTGCGCGAAAATCGGGACAGTCCCCGACCGGCCGTGCGGATCTCCAGCAGCGGGGCCGGCAGCAACTGCCCGCCGGCCTGCCGGTCCATCTCGTTGTAGGCCGCCGGGTCGACGTTGTCGCCGCAGATCCAGAGCAGGTTGCCCCCGCCGGCAATGTACGCCCGCAGCCGCTGGGCCGTCTCGCTGTTCGGTGCCGGCAGGTTCACGCAGTAGATCACCTTGTATCGGGAAAGCGGCTCGCCCGGCAGATCGCCGGCCGTCAGCGCGGTGGTCCGAATTGCCCAGGCGCCCGACTTGCCGGGTGCCAGGGCCCGTTCCACGTAGAAGGTATCTTCCAGATAGGGGATCTCGTGGGGCTCAGGCTTGACCACGGCCACGGGGATCCCTTGATCCACTTCGATGGCGAAGAACCGCCGGTCATCCAGTTCCGAGCCGTCCTCGCCCACCAGTCGGACCTCGCCGTGATTGAGCCCGCCGCGGGTGGGCGTGAAGATGAAGTCGTGCGTCAGCCGTCCGCCCGGCGGGACGTTGAGCACGGGGCTGCTCTCCTCCTTGTTGCCGTTGACGTAGAGTTCCAGACGCGGTTGTTGCGGCACGGGCGCGGCGTTGAACAACTCGGCGGTCACTTCAATCGGCAATCCGGCCAGCGGCACCGCCGTGCTGAGCGACACGTCCTGGACGGCCACGTTCGGCTTGGGGGCCCGGTGGCAGTCAACCAAGATGATGGGGATGTTTTCTCCTGCCGCGGGGGTCGCCGCCGTGCCTGCGGCGGCTAAACGGTTGCCGGTACCCGAGGTCTCCCAGGATAGCTTCTGCAAGTCGCTGAGCACGTAGATCTGCTTGTTGGCGGCCTCCGACTTCGCCAGCAGCGAGCGGGCCTGCTGAAGCTTGACGGCCAGGTCGGCTCGCTCGTAGCTTACGCCGCTGGTCCTCGAGGGCGCATTGGTCCACTGAAGGAGCATTTGGCGGACCTGTTCCTGGGTGCGATCCAGTCTGCCCTCTTCCGGGAACGTGGGGCCGCCGGTCAGCAGCAGTGCCACCTGATCACCCTCGTGGAGCTCGCCCACGATCTGCTCGGCCGCACGCAGGGCGGTTCGGAATCGGACCTGGCCCTGGTCAACCATCCCCATGCTGGCCGAGTTGTCCAGAATGACGGCCACCGCCGTGTCGGCCCCGCCCCACAGCGAACTGAGGTTGGTCAGCGTGGGCTTGGCCAACCCCAGGGCGATCAACAGCAACACCGCGGCCCGAATCAGCATCAGCAACACGTCGTGGATCCGTTTCCGCCGCCGGGTCTTCTGCACGCTGAGGCGCAGGAACCGCAGGGTGCTGAACGGCAGCTCCTTCGCCTTCTGGCGATTGATCATGTGCAGCACGACCGGGACGGCCGCCGCCAGCGTGGCAATC
>CAZUAM010000519.1:0-5372 GCA_964618095.1 uncultured Planctomycetaceae bacterium
TTGCGACGCGGAGCGTCGTGGTGACCCGTTCCCACGCAGAGCGTGGGAACGAGGAAACATGGCGTCGTGGCGCTAGTCCAGTCGGTAGTCGGCGGGTTTCATCTTGCGATCGGCCCAGTAGGTTCCGCCTTTACCTGAATAGGCCGTGGGTTCATACTTGCCGACCAAGTCGACCTTGGTACCGGCGGCGGGGATGGCGTCCTCCATCTTCAGACACCAGTAGACGGCGTTTACCAGCAGTCGGCGCGAGCCTTCGGCAACCAGATCGGTCGAGGCGCCGAGGGTTGAGGTGAACGCCCGGCCCGGCTTGCCATCCGGGAGCTGATACGTCTTTGTCCAGGCGATGGGCATCATCGGATCGTTCTTCCTGCCCTCGACCGGCGGACCGTCGTCGGGGCGCATTCCGTAGAGGGGATCTTCCGGGTCATACTCCCCCTTCCGCTTCATGACCTGACCGAGCACGAGCGGCCGGCTGTCGCCGGGCAAGGGCAGACGGACTCCGTAGACGTCGCTGGGCCCCCAGACGTCGCCATCGCGGATTCCGCGGGTGATGGGGTGCTTCTTCGCCTTGGGAGCGATCAGCCCGCGGGTGCTCTCGTGTCGGTGACTGCCGTGATGGCTGATCCATTTCTCGCCCAGCACCAGCCGCCCGAAGCCGTCGGTCCATTGCTTTTGCTCGCCGCGGTAGCCGTTTCCGTAGTGGGCCCACTTGTTCGGCCCTCTGAATTGGAAGGCGTGCGTGGCCGTGCGAATGCCGATCACGGGACGTCCGGTTTTCAGATAGGCGTCGATCTGCTGCATCTGCTCGTCCGGCAGGGCCCGAAATCTTGTAAAGATGATCATCAGGTCGGCGGTCTTGAGCGCTTCGAGCCCCGGGATGTTGCGTTGATTGTTCGGGTCGATGATCCCCGTGTCCGGGTCGATGGCGAACAGCACCGTGCAACGGAACCCGTGGTGCCGAGCAAGGATCTTCCCGAGCTGCGGCAAGGCCTCTTCCGATCGGTATTCCTCGTCACCGGAAACGAGCACGACGTTCTTGCCCTTGCCGGGGCCGTCTTTACCGTCGTACACGACCCAGGGATCCTCGGCCTTCGCCTTGCCCGCCAAAAGGCAGGCCAACCCCACCACCGTGAGCGTTGAGAGTCTCAGTGCAGGTTTCGTCTTGCGCATGGCTACCTCCCTTCATGCTAATTGGAAAACCATCCAAACCTCCGGGTGTTCGGGTACTCCCCGAACTCCCTGCCCGCGTCCCCCCCGGTTCCGCTGCTGGGCTTCCATGGCACCATGCTAACGCAGATTGCCGCGGGCTGCAAGTTTCGCCCCGGGCAGCAGGGCAGACGAATCTGCGGTAGGGTGGGAAGGGGGTTTCCGGGCAGTTCAAGGGGCCGCGGCCGGCTACCAGTCCCGGCCTTGCAGGTCCAAAGGACCGCCAGGGAAACCCTCGTCACCAAGCTCGATCAACATGCAGATGTTCTTCCCGGGAATAGGAACCGATTCCCCACGCTCGTCCAGCATGGCAACCGGCCGGCCGGTCTTGGACCAGCCTAGCGGACGATAGAGGGGCTCCAGCTCCGGCACGCAAAACAGCAACCCGAAGCGGATCTTCCTGCGGAGTGCCTCGTCCAGCGCCCGAGCCATCAGACGCCCGGACAACCCGCTGCCACGATACTGCGGTGCGACGCAGAAGGACTGCACTCCGGCGACCGCCGTCCGCAGGTCGGCACACAGCACGCTGCGGACCACGATCCCCAGGTGCCCCACCACCCGGCCTGCTTGGCGGGAAACTACCGTATAGGCCGGCACCGAGCCGTGCCAAGCACGGCGGTGGGCATAGGCCATCGCATCCGCAGGAAAACACTCGCAAAGCAATTGCCGAATCGCGCGGTCCGTGGCCGGAGGCATCTCGGCCTCTTCGATCACCTCCAGCGGGAAACTCGGCTCGGATTGAGACATCGGACTGCGTGTTTGTTTCGCCTTCTCCGTGTTGTGTGTGTCTTGGCGGCGGGCAAGCCCGCCCGCTATTGACACTCAGGAAAGTAATGTCCACCTGGTTCCCAAGCTCCAGCTTGGGAACCGGGGAGGAGCTTGGGCACCGCCCCTGCCCTGCCCCCTCCCGCCGCCGCTTGGTTCCCAAGCTGGAGCTTGGGAACCAGGGATGCCGCGAAACATAGCGTTGTAGGGTTAGCGCATTTCAGAATAAGCCGCCTGGCAGTTCAGGCGGACCTTTCCCAACTGGAGGCGCGTGACGGCCGCCGGGTCCTTCCAAGCCGAATAGACCAGTAACCGGTCGGGGCGGAGCTCTTCGATCGTTCCCAGTCCAAGACAGAATCCGCCGCGATCGAGCAGACCGACCACGGTCCCGGGGGCCGGCTGCGCGGGGCCGCGCGATGGGCCCGCTGTCCAATCCGCACCGACCAGCCGCCCGGGATCATGCTCGCTCAGCTCACCTCCCTGGAAATGCACTTGGTACCGCGCCTGCCGATATGCCTTTCGCTCGAGCGGACTGCGATCCCTTGCCTGGGCCGCCGGGCGGAAGCGATAGATTGCCGGACAGATCCCGCTGAGCAAGCTCAACATATCTTCCAGCTCGCGGTCCTGCTGGATGGCCACCGTCCGATCGACTCCCGCCAGCAACGCCTTGTGGTACTTGAGGATCCGCCCCTGGGCACCACCCACCAGGCCCGTGGTGTCGATGACGACGCTTTGGGCTCCTTCTGCCCGGGCCCGCTGGACCAGGCGGGCCGTTCCCACCACGGTCGGCAGCAGATTGCCTCGGGGAGAGAGGTCGCCGACAAACCAGAGAGCGGCGGGCCGATCCCACGGCGGGCTCAGGGCCAGTCCCAGACAGGTGGGCACGCCTACCGAGGGCTGGCCCACGTCGGCACTGACGAGCCCGACCGGGCCGGCCGCTGCGGCCAGTTGCTCCACGAGGTACTGCGAGAGCTTGGTCTTTCCGGTGTCTGACCCTCCGACGACGATCACCGTCCGCCCCCGCACCTGGTCCACTAGCCGGCCGCAAGCCGTCTGGGGAGCCATGGATGCCAGGTCATCACTCACTGCAATATGCCTCCAGCAACCACAACGGTGTCGCGGCAGCTTTCACGGACGGCCTCACCGATCGACCACCTCGAAGGAACCGGCGATCTCGCGTGGGATTCGAGCGGGCTGGCCGGTGGCGTAATTGATGAAGGCCCACTTGGTCTCGGCCGTGGCCAGCAGTTGCTCATCTGCCCGGCGAATGATGCGGTAGCGGCGGATCGAGGTGACCTTCTTCATCGTGGCAACCCAGGTCCGCACTACGATCTTCTCGCCAGCGGCGGCCGGCCGGTGATACGCAATCGTGTGCGAGCGGACCACCCAGCCGGAGCCGAGCTGCCGGTACCGCTGGCCGGGCCATCCCCGGGCCGTCGAATGCGCCACCGCCGCAGATATCATCCACTCGATGTACGCCACGTTGTTGGCGTGCCCCAGGGCGTCGATTTCGTTGTCGGCGACGGTGTGGAGATACTCGAGGATTTTGGGCATGCCCTGGTCCTGGCCTTTGCCGCGCCCCCTCCGGCTGTCGCTGCTGCCGCTGAGGCCCTTCCCACCAGCACGGAAGCCGTAAAGGAGTAATTTCCCCACAGCGGAGAGGGACAGTCCCATTTTCGCTGTGCGAAAATCGGGGCAGTCCCACAGTATTCTGCCGCCCGGCCCACCACCATCAGAATAGCCGGAATCGCCGCCCAGGCAAAGCCTACCCCCCCCACCGAGGCGCTGCCGAAGGGTCTAGCACAATTTCAGGTGGCTGTGGTCGAAGGAAGTGAACCCACAGTGCCTGCGATTGCGGGGGCTCGCCGACCAACGCCTTGCGTCGGTGCCCGTCGACCCCAGCCACCCCCAAGTCAAAACTGGTCAACTTGCTCCTGCGCGGATCCTAGAGTTTAATCAGCCAACCGCGAGCCGGTACGCTCGATGGGGGAAGCGACGGAATTGGGCCTGCGCCGTCGATTACTCGTACAGAACCGGGTCTTTGCGCCAGTCCTTCTCCTTGTCCCGAGCCCACTGCTTCACGCGCGGCCGGCGCTCGCGGAGCCGGATCGATTCGATGCCCAGAAAGTAGCCGGTCGACTTGGGGTTCTTGCCGACGCATTCCAGGCGGAGGGTGTACTGGCCGGGATCGGGCCAGAAGTCCAGCAGGTGCCACTCCCACGGAGACGGCCCGGCGTGGTAGAGGTCGATCGGCTTGCCGATCTTCACGCCGTTGAGATAGGCCTGGTAACGGCCGTAGTCTTCTGCCCGGGTGCCGTTGATCAGCAGTCGCCGGGGCTCCTTCTCCTTGACGGTGAAAGGCATCTCCACCCAGGCGCCTTGGCGCTCCTCGGGCCGATAGAACAATTGACCCTCGGGGAAGAATCCCAGGTTGGTCTGCACCACGGCCCGGCCGGCTCCGTGGTGCTTGGCGTCGGCGTAGGGTACGGCGGGAAAGATCAGGTCCAAGTTGGGTAGCGCCCGTTGTTTCGCATGGGGCGCACGGGCGGCGAACGTCGGCCGGCCCGTCTGGTACCAGAACGCGACGCTCGAGAAGTCGTCCTGGCGCTGGTTCCAACTGTGGGTCTTGCCCTCGGGGTTCTCGTCCGAGGAGATCCACCCCCAGTGTTCGATGGTCATCTTGATCGACTTGTTAAACACGATCGGGTCGTGGAGATGCCAGCGGTACGCACTGGTGTGTCCGCCCACGATCCCCCACTGGTCAAAGTAAGGCGTCCCGAAGTACGGCGTGCTGGTCGTCTTCAGCCCCCAGGCCGAGAGGAAGTAGTCTTCGGTGCCCGTTCCCCAGATGGAAGGCTTCTTCTCCCCGTTGATGTAGATCTTCTCATCGCCCTCGCCGAACCAGGAGGGGCTGCGCGTGCGGACCGACAGCACGCTGCCCACGTAGTGCCCCTTGCCTTTGGTCTCCAGGATCAGGTAGTCCTCTGCTTGCTTCACGGGGTACTCTTGGCGGTACTGGGCGTAGAAGTAGGGGGTGTTCTCGGGCAGCGAATCCTTCTTGATCCAGTCGATGTTGTAGTACAGCAGGTTGAGTTTCTTCTGGCTCTGGTTGACCAACTCCACACGAACCGACTTGCGGAAAGGCATCCGCCAGAAGCAGTTGTAGGAATCGGCATCCTCGACGACCACCGGCACGCTGATCACCTCGCTGCGCTTGCCGAACGAATTGGCAAAGAAGTCGCCAAAAGGCGCCTCGACACCGGGCCGCTGCGAGCCGTCGTAGTAGATCCGCAGCAGGACTTCCTGGTGGTTTGCCGATCCCTCCTTTGCCCAGGGATGGGGCTCGGGCCCCAGAAACGTGAACCACATGTGCGTGATCACGCCCGGCCCCTCCGCGTCCA
>CAZUAM010000520.1:0-5371 GCA_964618095.1 uncultured Planctomycetaceae bacterium
TTGGCCAGGCTGGATTGTCCGGCTGATCTGCATCAGCTTACCTTGGCGCACTCATATTGATCCCTCCGACCTTGTTTGTCTTCATCATCACAAGCTATCATTCCTGCAACATTGTCTTCAACTCATCTCGTGTCGGCAACTTGAACAGTTGGGAATTCGGTGCATCCGAGAAACCTCGGCACGACGGCTTTACGAAACTACGCTACCCCCCGGCAGCGGCAAGACTCCCGTCCCGCCGATTTGCGTTCCAAAATGGGTGGTTTTACGAGGCGCCAGCTTTCCCACTGCCAGAAATCGCGCGGCCGAGGCAGCCAGCGAAAAGCTTGAAAGCTCCTTCACTGGGGCTTAAGAGTGATGGCGGCATCTTCCTGCCTTCCGGATGCCCGGACTCGATCGCCGTCATTTCGTCAGCGTCACTCCTCGCAGGAATTGCAGACGCACCGGACCCATCAAACCGGATTCCGAATTCCCCCGATACCTGGTGGGGACGGTGCGATAGTGGTTGGCCAGTGTGTTGTAGACCAGGATTTCGAGACGGTTTTCACCGGCTCTGACGAACTCCGTGATGTCAAGCTGCCAGGGTGGGGCTACCCGAATGCCGGCCGACTGCCCGTTGACTCGCACCTCGGCGGTAGCCACGACTCTGCCCAAGTCGAGTATCACCCGGCTGCCAACTTCCGACGGGCTGAGTGTGACCTTTTTCCGATACCAGACGCCACCGCTGTAGCATTCCAGCGTCGAGCCTTTTGACCAATCGCCCGGGGCGATCCTTCCGATTCCGCAATCGAGCCGGACAGGCTCCGGCACGGACGAACCGCCGTAGTATCCGCGCAGCGGCTCGATCCGCAACGCCACCTTGGCCTTGCCCGCGATAGGATTATCCAGAATCAGACGATAGCGCACCGCCCCACGGGCAGTTGTTTCCTCGGCAGTGACGGTTACGGGCCGGCCGTCTGCCCAGGCTTGGACTCTACCGTATGCCGTGAGCGTCATCGCTCGCAATCCGGGCGGAGCGACAAAGCGATACCAGGCAGCCGGCCTGACGACGGCGGGCATGGCGTCCAGCGGAAGCACACCCGGACGATCGTACCAGGTCATCGACAGCGGCGTCCGGTCCTTCGGCGCGGGAATCTTCGGCGTTGGGCTTTTCGGCGTTGGGGCGGTCGAATCTTCGAGGACGAAATGGCCGCGTCCCGGGGTGTCGTAGCGTAGCAGGAGTGGATTGTTCCCTGCCTTCAGGGCAGCGTCCGCTTCGAGATCGGCGACGGCGACGCCGTTGAGATAGACGGCGGCCGGTTTGAGTTCGCCGCCGGCGATGATTCTCGCCTTGGTCGGCCGCGATGTAACAGCGGCTGTCCATAGGTAGTAGCGGGTTCCCGACTGTTCCGCGCCGTAGAGCGTCTCGTTGAGTCCGCCCCGGGGGTTGCCCAGGCGAATGAAGTCATCGGAAACGTTCTCCTTCAGACCGTGGTAGCCCTGGTGTCCGGGATCACCTTCCTTGCCCCAACGCCAGGAGCAGGCATAGGGCGTCCAGGCGTAACGCTTGCCGCCCATTTTGACGGGCACCGTCGGGTCGACCGCCTTGAGTGCCGCGAGCTTCGCTTCCAGGACAACCGTATTGAGGTTGTTCGGCAGTGGTCCGAGCTTCCAGAACTTCAGGCCGAAACCGTGCGTGACGCGCGGCCAGCGCGAATCGTCGAAGTCTCTCGCCTCGTAGCCGGGACTTGCGGACTTCTTTTCCGCGTAGCGGAAGACCCTCGCCTCCGCGCCGATCATCTTCTCCGTCACCGGCAGCCGGAAGTCGCCCCAACGGTTGTCCATCGTGGGTTTGAGTTCCGATTCCCACTCGCCTTCCAAGGTCACCGGCGGCAGCGGCGCCACCGCGTTGCCTCGCAACGTGATCGTTTGCTGGTCGAGCTTGACTGTGGCCGTTTGCTCGCCGGACTGGTCGGCATATCCGGTCACCGTCACCTTGCCGTCGGCCGCCTGCACGTTGGTGATCTCCGCCAGAGTGGTCGCAGGCACGGTAATGTTCGTTTCGCCCGGCGTGAAGACGACAACCTGAGCCTCATGCACCTCCAATGGCATGCGCACCGTGGTGTGCATGTCATCGGCCGAGACCACGTGCATGGACCGAATGTCCCCCGTCCACGGATCCCACAGTTCGGCCCGACCGGTAGCGCGGAAGGTGCACTCGGACCCTTTGGGCGCACTGATGACGAGGTAGACGTCGCGCGGACCAACCTTCCGATGGGTCGCCTTGATGGGTTGTTCGGACTGAACGTCGCGCGGGATCCGCTTCTCGACCTCCCGAAGCAACATCGCCCCAATGTTGCCCGCGGTGCCCCCGGCAAACAGGGCGATACCCTGCCCGCCTGCCGCGTTGTCTTGGACCGCCGGTCGTACGCCGGCTTTTGCTTCTGCGGCGGTGGCGCCGAAAAGCTCCTTGACGGCCGCATTAAGGGCCGGGTCTTCGCTGCCCGCATGGTCGCTCGCCTCGGGCAGCGCCTCAACGGCAATCACGATACCGCCGGCGCGGAAAAACTCCCGGGCCTTTTGCAGAGTGGACCAGCGCACCGCACGCATCGCAGGCAGGACCAGCAGCCGGTACGAAGCGTCCGCAACGTGCAATCGCCCGTTGCGCACCTCGGCCCTTGTCAGCGACTCGAAATCCATGAAGATGAAATCGTAACCGCCCGTCAGCAGCGCACGGCCCGCGGCGAAGGCTGCGCCGGTCGCCTCGCTGCCGCCCAGTCCGGCCTGGCCGGGAGCGACCGGATACATCACCGCGACGTCGCACTGGTGGACGCCCTGGCTCATCAGGTAGGAGAGCCGCTCGAAGTACTTCAGGAACGTCCCCATGTGATCCCAGTACGGCATGCGAAAGTGGTAACAGGGCGGTGCCCATTCCCAGAAACTGCCGTGAGTGGTGTAGTACAGCCCGTGCAGGTTGAGCAGATTGCAGCCGTAGAGATAGTTTTCGCAGGTGGCGACCATCAGGTTCTCGGGCGTGGCGCCCCAACCGAGGCTGTGATACCCTTCGAGCCACACGCGCGGGCGCTTGTACAGATGCGCAATGGAGCTGGAGACCTTGCCCTTGATCAGATCGGCTCTTCCGCCCGGCGTGTCGTGGCCCGGGGCCGTGTACCAGCGTACGCTGCTGAAATAATCGCCGAACTCCATCGGGTTGCGGCCGCGGCTGCCTTGATCACAGCCGTAGATCTTGCCCCGGCTCCAGTGCCACCGGAAGATGGGGATGAAGTATCGCTCCTGGGCCAGTTGCATCTTCACGTCCATGAAATCCAGCCGGTACTTGACGGTCTTCGGGCCGACGTCCTGGAACATCGCCGGCAAGGCCTCGAACAGGTCATAACCTTTCCGCTGCATGAATTCCTTGGCCAGATCGTCGGTCCAAATTCGATCGCCGACGCCGAACTTCAGCTCGTCGTGGAAAAAGTAGTTCAGTCCGGCAGCGGACTGCCCCGGCGCATGGTCCTGGAAGGGCTGGAAGAATTTCTCGACGACCCGGCGCCCGGCGAGCGGATGAATCGGGTTGAGCGTGCCCGGCTTCCCAGCCGCGGTGAAGACCCAAACTTCCCAGTCGCCCCCTTTCCGGTCGTCTTGCGCGGGCGTCCAATCCAGACGTTGATTGTGGATCGAACCGGCCAGATCGACGTTGTCCGGACCGATGCCTGTCGCACCGACCGAGTAGGCCCGTACGGCAACCGTGTCGGCAGGAAGCTCGCAGGTGACAGGCCGCCCCGCCGAGATGCGCTGCTTGCGAGTGATCGCGAGTTGGCGTCCCTGGATTTCGGGATCGCTATAGATGGTGCGGCTGACCAGGCTCTTACCGTTTGGCCAATCCAGGGTATATCCGCTTAGGCCGATCCCCATCCCGCGCTGGCTGCACCGGCCTGCCACCACCTCCCACATCTCCCACCACTGCGGCGAAAAGATCTCCGGCTCGGCGCCGTAGGTTGGCCAGCCGGGCGTGTCTTCATGCGCATAGTTGACCTGCATCCCGGAGATGCCCTTCTTGTGCAGCTCCTCCACTTGCCACAGAAGTCGATCCGCGTCCAGCGGATCTCCGGTCCACCACCAAAACGGCACTTCGCCATAGCCGGGTGGCGGACTTTGGAAACCGGGCAGAACGTCCAAAGACGGATTGCGCGAAGGGTAACCTTTCGCATTCGCAGCGGGCGGGCCAAAATGGTCCGGATCGCTCCAACCAGGAACACTTCGCGAAGGCAAACCGCTTGCACCAATGTCATGAGGTTCAGCAGCCAGGCCGGACCACGCAGTGATCCCCATGCAGGCGGCCAGCAGAATGGCAAGCGAGTGTTTCATGGTTTGGTCCTGGGACGCAAGGGTAGCGTCGTCCGATACTTGTCAATTGTCTTGTTCTTTCGTCCCTCATTCAACCACGCGGTCAACTCGGGTAGAGAATGGACAATCTGGCAGCGTGAGAAGAGGCGACTGACCACTCCGCGGATGACCGCAATCTCGATGCGATCGACTGCAACGTTCTGGGTTGTGGAATCTGCGGGAAGTTCACTGCGGCCCGCCCGTTCCCACACTTCGACTGTAGTCTACCTGATGTCGTGGGGAGAAAGAACATGAGGACCATCTGCCGATGTCATGATGTTCTGCTGACAGTCAGGGGAAGCCTACGCCGCATCCCTCGCGTCGGGGTCTCCTCGACCAGCCCCACTGGCGTCGCGAATATGGTTCCCTTCTCGGGACACGGAATCGGTCTGAATTCGGGCTGGTCGGCCGACAGTGAAATCCGGCATTCCCGGCCCCCCGACAGGGGCGGTATGGGAACCCAGCCTCGCGTCCCGTAATTCGGTCCTTTCTTGGAACAACAGCGTTCCAGGCCCCCGTAGAGGTCTTGACGGATTGGCAGGCGTCAGCGTCCGGGCCTATTCCGGTGGCGGAACAACACGGATTTCCGGCAGAACGATGTCCGACGGCGCTTTGCCCGCTGCCGGGCGAGTGAAGGCCTTCCCAAACTCGGTGAAGCCGGGAACGAAGCCGCCGTGAGAGAGGAAGAACCGGCCGTTTTCCACGCCCATGAAGCGATCGAGGCGGTCTGCTCGACCGGTCGCGTCGTGGCTGAACGTCGCTGTCGTCAGTTCAATCCATTGGCCCTTGTGATCACGAATCCACTGGTTGCCGTAGAGTGCCTTACGCACGAGATGGCCGTTGCCGCCACCAAAGTTCTCGCTGAAGCTGTGGGGTCGGCGCAGGTAGCCGCCTTCCTTTGGCGCCCGCGAACTAGAGATCAGCATCCACACTTTCTTGTCGGGAAGGAAATAAGGGTCTTCGCCAGAATCTGTGGGTGAATTCATGGCGTTTTGGTGAGTTGGGG
>CAZUAM010000521.1:0-5367 GCA_964618095.1 uncultured Planctomycetaceae bacterium
CCACCGGCATCGGGTTCAAGCTCGGGGCCCACGATGTGGCCACCCGCTGCAACTTCGGCACCATCGACGCCCAGGGAAACGTCACCAACCGCCGCGGCGGCGCGGGCCGGGACGATCGGCTCACCAGCGAGGAGGGCCAGGCCCGGGTCGAGAAGCTGCGGAAGATCAGGATCCCGGGCGTGGAGCTGTTCGTCGAGCCGGTCCGGGAGCACCGCTTCGTGGTGGTCCTGCGCGCCGAAGGACTCGGGGACCACGTCGACGACACCGACCCCCAGGCCACCGGCGTCCCGCCGCTGGACCCGGTGGCCCGCGACGAGCCGAGCGAGCGAACCGCGGAGCTGGCCCTGGAGTTCATCGCCCAGGCCCGGCAGATCCTGGCCGATCAGCAGGAGGGCGGCAGACCGAAGGGCAACGGCCTGCTGATGCGGGGCTTCTCCCACCGGCCCGACGTGCCCGACTTCCAGGAGGTCTACGGCCTCAACGCCGCGGCGATCGCCGTCTACCCGATGTACAAGGGCCTGGCCCAACTGGTCGGCATGGAGATCGTCGGCGAGCCGGGCACGCTGGAGGAGGAGATCGACGTGCTGGAAGAGGCGTTCGGCGGCAAGCACGACTTCTTCTTCGTCCACTTCAAGTACACCGACAGCCGCGGCGAGGACGGCAATTTCCCCGAGAAGGTCAAGATGATCGAACAGTTCGACGCGATCGTGCCCCGCGTGACGGCCCTGGAGCCCACGGTGCTGATCGTCACGGGCGACCACAGCACGCCGGCCAAGCTCCGCAGCCACAGTTGGCATCCGGTGCCCACGCTGCTGGTGGCCGACAGTTGCCGGCCCGACGGCTGCAAGACCTTCGGCGAGAAGGAAGCGCTGCACGGCGGCCTGGGGCATTTCGAGGCGGTGTACCTGATGCCCCTGGCCCTGGCCCACGCCCAGCGGCTGGGCAAGTTCGGGGCGTAGGCTTCAGATCACACCACGGAGGCACGGAGGGCACGGAGGAATCATTAAGAGACGACGCCCGGAGACTGCGTTCCCCGGGGCTCCCTCTGCCGTGGCCGGACCAACAGGAGAATGACCGAGACCACCAACGCCACCACCGCAACACAGTGGCCCCACTTCAGGCGTAGTGGCGCCGAATAGGCCGTCTCGACCGCGTCGCCAGCGTCGATCGTCAGCAGGGTTTCCAGTTCCTCGGCAGGAACACCTTCCGGCAAATGACGCACGTGCCCGTCGGCAAACGCCACGCTCACGTCGGGTTTTCCATGCTGGAAGTAACCTTCGCCCGATATATGTCGGCTGGAGATCCCCATACCTGAGCGCGGATTAATGCCGCGCAGGGCCTCCTCGAACGACAGGTCCCTGGGTTCCATCCAGTTGATGTCCGAGTTGGCAACCTCTACCAGCATGATCGTGTTGTGGGGCCCGTCGCGAATGCTGCTGAGCTTACTCGCCTTCGCGCCGGGCCAGACCGTCTCCGAACCGACGACGGCCAGATAATTGGCAACCGGTGAGACGCCAGCTTGGTTCTGGGTGCTCGGGCACTGGTATATTATGGGAATCTGTCCCGCCAACTTGCGATTGTTCGGTCCGTCCCACGGCTCGCTGAAGTCGTACCGGCCGTGGAGGGCCTGCTGCCCCAGGTACGGCAGGATCAGTACCCGCCAGCTATGCATAGGTCCTCCGTTTTCATCGGCGATGTAGGCAGGTGGAAAACAACCGTGCACGTCGTGGTACCCATGCAGCGCGACCCCGATCTGGGAGAGGTTGTTGATACACCGGGCGATGCGAGATGCTTCGCGGGCAGATTGGAGCCCGGGCAATAGCAGACAGCATCCGCACAGCAAGATCAGCAGCACGATGGCCGCGGCACGCCACATCGACTCGGAACTGCGAATGTAAGCCACGACACCAAGGATAATCGCGGCCAGCACCAGTCCTCCCGCGCCGAAGGCCGCCATCGACGACCAGATGACGACCGCGGACAGCAACAGAGTTTGCAGGGTGAACTGAAATCGCATGACGGGAACTGCTAAGCCGCAAGCGGCTCCGTGGTGAGTTCCTCCCCTGCCCTGCTCACCTGCCGAAGATCTCGCCGACCGGCAGCCGGAAGCGGGGCAGAAGATCCTCGTCCGTAAGCGTGTCGGACTCGCTGAGGACGGCGACCTCGCTGGGGCTACGGTGGACGCTGACCGTCCGCGCCCGGGGATCGACCACCCACACGCGACGGCAGCCGGCCTGAAGCCAGTCGCGCACCTTGGCCAACACCTCGCTGGCACGGTCGTCCGGGGAGAGCACTTCCACGGCCAGATCAGGCGCCCCCTGGAAATAGCCCTTGACCGGCTCCCCAGGGTCGCGTTCGGATAGGACAAAGCCCACGTCGGGCGCGCGAACCGTGTCGGGATCCCGGGCGATTTGGAACCCGGTTTCCGCGCCCGTCAAGAGCCCTAAGGAGTGTTGCTCGACGAAACTCCCCAAGGGCACACCCACGCGCATTATGATTCGGCCGTGTTCAAACCCCGCGGGTGACATCATGATCAATTCTCCGCGCACCAATTCGCATCGGCCCAGACCGGGAGCTCGCAACAATTGCTCGGCAGTAGTGATCCGTTCGGTCGTGCTCATTTGCTGCCGCCACGTTTGAGGTCCAACTGCTTGACAACCGCCATTTCCATCCTACCTCTCTTGGCGGGGAGTGTCAACCACGGCGAGAGGTGAGCCGGGAACGCTTGCCGGTCAATGATCCGTCGAATGGGTGGCAATGAATTGCCACCCCCAGACTCTCCTCATCACTTACCACTCATCACTCAGCACTCACCACTCACCACTTACTGCCCACCGCCCACTACCCACTGCCCTCCCCTGCCCTACTGGATCAGGCGCGCATCGAGCCAATCGGCGTGGTCCAGCTCATCGGCCCGGTCGGCGTAGTCGACGACCAGGTCCAGCCGTTTGGCGCCGTCGAGATTAACGGAGATGGGCACCGGCGTCATGCCGCCGCGCAGCGTGGTCTGGCTGCTGTACTTCTCCCGGCCGTCGACGAAGACGCGGAAGCGGACGCTGCCGCCGCCGGCCGTGGAATCGTCGATGCCCAACTCCGCCTGAAAACGTTTATGCGGTTTGCTCAGCCGGTAGGTCAGCCGGGCGGCGCTGTGCACGCCGAGCCCCTTGAGATACAAGCGCCCGCCGCAGCGGAGCCCGCTGCCGGTCACGTTGCGGTCGGTCCCGAAGGAGGGCCAACGCAGTTTCAGATAGGGCACGTTGCGGTAACCGGTGGCCTTGAGATCGGAGAGATAGGTCACCCGGCCGTCGAGCGGTTGGACGCAGACGAGCTCCTTCGGCGAGGTCTTCCAGGTCTGCCCGCCGGCGGTTGTGATCCGAAGCGACGAGCCATCGACGGTGAGCCGGGTGGCCAGAAGCCGGCTGCCGTCGGCCAGCCCGACCCAGGCCCGAAGGCCCTCAGCGGCGGGCCGTTGTTTCAGCAGCGGGTTGAAGACCAGCGCAGCGATGCGGCTGGTTTCGATCTCCAGCGCCCGGTCGCCGGTCCCCAGCCGCACGGTGTCGTCTTCGACGGCCTCGATCAGGTCGCTGAGCTCGTCGCCGTTGACAAGCAGCAGCCGGTCCGACTGGCCGGTAGCCCGGGCGAGGCGATCCAGCAGCAGGTCGCGGCGACGCCGTTCGGCGGGTGGATCTAACAGCACGCCGGCCAGCCGCTCCAGCGGCAGGTCGATCAGTCCGAACAGATCGGAATCGACCTGGAGGCGTTCCTTCTCAGAGCGCAGGACGTCGGCCACCAGCAGCCCGCCGTCGGCCAGCACCACGATCGGTCCGCCGGCCGGTTCGGCACAGGTTCCCCAGCGGACCAACTCGGCCGCCGGGAGGGTGCGTTGTTTCTGCCCGGAGCTGAACTTCAGTTGCCAGTTGGCCTCCGCGGCCGCCAGCTCGGCGCTAAACGGTTGGCCGTCGACCGGCACGGCCAGCGGTGACTGAGCGCGAGCCCACGGTGCGGCAACCGTCAGTAGGGCCACGAAGCCGATGACGCAAAGCGGATGGTTGGCGTTGCCGACATTTAGCCGCCGGGCTTGCCCGGCGCGTCCACGAGGGCGTCGGTAGGCGCTCAACCGCCGCGCCGGGCAGGCCCGGCCGCGAAACGGACGGCAGATACCGCTGGGGAAGCTCATCGCTCAGCGCTGAAAAATCGGCAGGCAGTTTTCGGGCATTTGCAGCACGATCAGGGCCATGGCCGTACCGTATTCGGGGCCGTAGGCGGACGTCCAATGGCCGTCGTTTTGTTGGCGGTGCTCGCCGGGCCATTCGATCAGCTCGTCGCGGATGGCGGGGTACCACTTCATCCAGTCCTTGCCGCCGGCCTGCCACATTGCCTGCACCGCGTAGTATTGGCCGTAATAGTAGTACGTTTCCCGCCGCACTACGCCTTTCTCGGGGAGGAACTGGTTGAGGTACCGGATGCCCTTGGTGATCTCGGGTCCCTCGTAGACGCCGGCGCTGTACAGCGCGACCACGCCGGCGGCCGAGCGTGGAAAGGCGCTCTCATTCTGGTGGATCATGTAGCTGAACCCGCCGTCCTCATTCTGGCTCTTCTTGACGTAGTCGATACAGCGGCTGATCGTCTCGTTGGGCACGAACAGCCCCGCGTTCCGGGCCGCCCGAAGCGCCATCACCTGGCAGATCGTCACCGAGATGTCGGCGTCGGCACGCTGCGGCCGGTAGCGCCATCCGCCGTCCTTGTTTTGGGTATTGACGATCAGTTTGACCGCACTGATCAGTTTTTCGCGGAGTTCGGGCCGTTTGGACTCCCCGTAGCATTCGGCCACGAACAGCGCGGCGAAACCGTGTCCGTACATCGGGCCGTGGCTGGCCGAGCGCGTGGTGGTGATGAAGCCGCTCTGCTGGGTGTTGGCCAGCAGGTAATCGGCCGAGCGGCTGACCTCGGCCCCGTAGGGACCGCGGTCCGGGGTGCTGCCGCCGGCCATCAGTGCCAGGCCACACAGGGCGGTAACGGCCGCGTTGCCCCGGTAGGCGCCGGAGCCGAACGAGCCGTCCGCATGCTGGCGCTTCGCCAGCCAGGCCAGTCCCCGCTCGATCGCCTTCTCGGTCTGCGGCGTGATCATTTGGGCGGCCGTCTTTTCCGGATCGTCGTCTTCGGCGGCGGCCAGCGCCGATGGCCAGCCCGCCAGCAGCCCGAGGCAGCACAGGCAAAGGATGGGGAATGACCAATGACTAATGAGCAATGACCAATGACCAACGGATTTCATCGCGGCACTCCTTGGTCGGGGAGGTGGAGGTAGTGCTTAACGGGCAAGTATCAGTACATTGGAGTCACTCAGGTATCAGTACATAGGAGTCACTT
>CAZUAM010000522.1:0-695 GCA_964618095.1 uncultured Planctomycetaceae bacterium
CTACATCTGAGGGCCGACGGTGGCTCCGATGGCATTGGCATCGAAGAGCTTGCTAGAATCCTGCGCATCAAGGCTGAAGGACCCGAGGATGGAGAACTTGGGGTACATCTCGCCCACGGCCGCTCCGATACGGGCAGTCTAAGCGGCGACCTCGCGTTCCGCTCGACGGATATCGGGGCGCCTGCGGAGGAGGTCGGCGGGGATTCCGATGGCGATCTCGGTGGGCGGCGAGGGGATGGGACGTCCCTCGGTCATGACCTGATCCACTTCGCCCGGCGGACAACCCAACAAAACGCTGAGGCGATTCAAAGACTGTTGGTAGCCAACTTCCAGGCTGGGAATTCCGGCGGCGGTACTTTCCATGTTTGCGCGCGCCTGTGCCACGTCCAACTCAGCAGCCAGTTCTGCCTTGAATCGCTTTTCCGTCAGTTCGAGCGTTCGCCGTTGAGTATCGCGTCCGCATCAAGGACGAGGCCGTTGCCATGGGCGTGCGCGCGGCCGACCTGGCCGAGACGGTCCGGGCCACGTACTACGGGGCGGAGGTCATGCGGGTCCAGCGAGGCCGCCACGAAGTGAAGATCATGGTGCGCTATCCCCGCGAGGACCGTCACACCCTGGCTAACTTCAACGAGATCCGTGTTCGCACCGGCGACGGCGTCGACAACTCGCCCGTCGGCTTCGACGATTCGCAGATC
>CAZUAM010000522.1:705-5362 GCA_964618095.1 uncultured Planctomycetaceae bacterium
GAGCAGAAGCGATCGGTGACCATCTCGGCCGACGTGGACGAAGCCGTCGGAAACGCCCACAACGTCGTGGCCTCGTTGCGGCGCGATTTCATGCCGGAGCTTCTTGCAGAACTCCCCGAGGTTCAAGTCCGCTGGGAAGGCCAACAAGAAATGGAAGAGGAATCGCTTTCCAGCCTGTTCGGCGGGCTCGGCGTGGCCCTGCTGGCGATCTTCGTGCTCTTGACTATCGAGTTCAAATCGTACGTCCAGCCGCTCTTGATTCTCTTGATCATCCCGTTCGGCATGATCGGGGCCGTGGCCGGGCACTGGGTGGTGGGACGACCGTTGGAGCTGTTCAGCGTGCTGGGGATCGTGGGCCTGAGCGGAATCGTGATTAACGACTCGATCATCCTGATTGACTTCATCAACCGGATGGTTCGCTCCGGAGTGCCGGTCCGCGAGGCGCTTTTGGAGGCGGGAAGCCGGCGGGTCCGCCCCGTGTTGTTGACATCGACGACCACCATCGGCGGACTATTGCCCATTTTGCTCGAAACGTCGTTTCAGGCCCAGATGCTGATCCCCATGGCCACCAGCATTGCCTTCGGCCTGATGTTCACCACCATGCTCGTCCTCTACCTGGTACCCGTGTTCTATTCGATCTACGTGGGCATTTGCGGGCCGTCCGCGCTGAGCGGCGAGCCAGAGGCGACCGAGACGGAGGCAAACGCGGTGCTGGCACCCGAACTCGCGGGAGACGCACCCAGACCAGTTGCCGACACCGTGCGATCCTGACGACATGGCCAGCGCCGTGGTGACAGGTGACGAGACTACCGTGCATGAGAAAGACCGCGGATGAGTATCCTGTATGAAGGCGGAACCAGGCAACGGGATATCCTCTCTGCGCTGCTCGACTCGCTGGACGTACAGTGTTCACTGATTGAGGAAATCAGTCTGCCAGAGGCTGGAGAAACCAGCGCCGGCGATGTGGGGCCCGTCTTTTATGCGGTCACCGAGGGAACGTGTTGGTTCCATCGGCCCGGGGTGAATCCGGTTGAACTGAACGGCGGCGACCTCCTCGTGCTTTCCCTGGGCGGCGTCCATGGCCTATCCAATGCCCCCACGTCGCAGTTGACGCACTCGGATCGGCGCGCGTCTCAAGACGTGGCGACTATGGGGATTCCGGGGGAGAGGAAGGAGGTTCGGCTATTGCGCGGGCATGTAAGGCACTTGGCCCCGAGCCCCCATCCATTCTTCCTTGGCCTACCAAGCACAATCCACCTGAAGGATTCCACGAACACCGCAAGCCAGCCGGTCTTGGCTGCCGCGATCCGCGCCATGCGATACATCGCGCGCGAACCGACGGACGGGGCGGGCTCGATCATGAACCTGCTCGGGCAGTTGCTGGTTCTCGAAGCGATTCGCAGCACGGTCGCGTCGCAAGAATTCGTTCAGCCGGGTCTGTTGCGCCCCTTGAGCGACCCGGAACTGGCACCCACCCTGGCGCTGGTCTATCGGGCTCCGGCCCGAGAATGGACGCTCGAATCCCTCGCTCATGAGGCAGGGATGTCCCGATCGTCGTTCACCCGTCGCTTCAAGGAACTAATGGGAATTCCCGCAATGACCTGGATCACCGATTTGCGAATGCGGATGGCCTCCAACCTGCTGGCCGATCCCGCCAGAGGCTTGCAGCAGGTGGCCGCCAAGGCTGGATACGCGAGCGCCACGTCTTTCAGCGCTGCGTTCAAACGCTGGGCGGGACACGCCCCTTCCCAGCGCCGTGGTCGCTCGTCCATCGAACGTGTCCCGAGGCTCGAAGACCGCCATGGATAGCAGCCGCCGGTTCCGTTGGCGTCGCCGAATCGGGTTGCGGGGTTTTGGGCAACGAATCCGGCCCCCAGGGGTCGCGCAGCCGCGGGGGCATCTTCCGGAAGAGCGCTGAGGGAGCGATCTTCCAGAGTTTCCGAGCCTTGCTTGCGGCCTGCTCCGCCAGAGCGGTTTCCCCGGTTTGGGTCAGCACATCGGCCAGTCCCGTGTAGGCCTGTGCCAGCAGCATGGTAACGGGGGAATGCTCGGACTCGGGGGAGCCAGTCGGGCCGAGAAGGGCGATGATTCTCTCCAGACTCTCCCGCGCGGCCTCTGGCTGCCGGCGATGGTTCTGCAGGATTGCCAACGTATGGAGAGAGCCTCCAAGAAGGCCCCGATAGTGCATCAGGTAAGGGAACTCGTCGTTCAATCGCGTAGACAGATCAATGCTTCTACGCCGAGCTTGCTCCACTGAGTCGTCGTTCTGGCCGCCCTCAAGGCTGGCCTCTGCGATTGCGCCACATAGCACGCCAAGCGTCCAGCGGTAGTCCGGGACGTCGGGATGCGAAGCGACAACCTCTTCCATGAGGTCTGCTGCCTTCTGGAGCGACTCGACGGAAATGTCCGTGGAGTCGGCCAACGGGGAACCCGCGGTGATTGCATACATCCTGGCCAAGGCACGACGGTATTCCGGGTTGTCCTGGGACCCGGCGAGCAGTTCCTCCAGGATGCCAATCGCTTCGGTCCTGTAGCGAGATGCTTCGGCGTCGCGCCCGGTCAGCCGACAGAGACCCCACAGGTTCTCATAACATTCCGCCAGCGCTATTCTATAGACGCCGTTGGATGGCAGCTCCTTCGCAAGTTCCGAAAGAATCTTGGTTGCTTGCTTGATGGTCGCCTCGGCATCGGTCGCTTCCTGCCCGTCCAACTCAGACGTGGAACGAAGATGGTGCCGAATGATCGCCGTTAGCCCCATGGCGCGATACACCTTTGCCAGTTCGAACCGGCCACTGGCGGAGTCGGCCGCTGGTCCTGCGTCGTGAGTCAAGGTCTGCCGCGCACACCCGAACTCCTGCAAGGCTTCATCAAGCCGGTCGGTCGCCAGCGCGATGTTGCCGAGTTGACTATGGGTGGCCGCAAGCTCGATGGCATATTCCGGCCGGTCGAGGAAACGTTCAGACAGGCCTTCGTAAACCTGCAGCGATCGTCGATACGCTTCCTCTGCCTCGCGGAACCTTCCCAATCTCTGCTGGATGTCCCCCACGCGTCGATTGGCCCGGGCGGTCTCGTGCTGCCACTTCGTATAGTCGCGATTCTGCTCCGCAAACCGCTCGTAAAACTTCAGGAGTCCGTTCAGCACCTGGGCGTCCTTGTTGGCCACCACGGGAGAACCACCGCTACCGAGCCACAGGCGGTCGCTCGTCCCTTCGAGGGTTTGTGGACTGGGCGCCCCGCTCAACTTCGTGAACACGTCCTCGAAGGCCTCCGCGGCAATCGCCCGGTTCGCCTTCGCCCGCCGCTGCTGCGATTCCGCCTGAACACGGAGTCTGGACTCCCTCAGGTATCCTGCCGAGGAGCCGGCGATTCCCATCACCAGCAAGATGAGCATGGTCGCCGTCAGACCGGCCAATGCCGGATTGCGGCGACACCAACGCCAGGCATGTTCGATCGCGGTAGTGCGGCGTGCTCGAATCGGCCGATCGTCCAGGAATCGTTGCAGGTCGTCGGCCAACTCTCCGGCCGTTTCATATCGATGGACCAGTTCGCGCACAATAGCCTTCAGTACAATCGTCTCCAGGTCCCGGGGGATATCCGCATTGATGGTCCGGGGACGGGGAGGCTCTTGCCGGCTGACTTGGCGGAGCAGCCGGTGTCGGCTCGTCTCATCGAACGCGGGACGCAGCGTCAGCAGTTCGTAGAGCGTGAGCCCAAGGCTATACACATCGCTTCTGGCGGACGTTTTTCCCTCCAATTGCTCCGGCGCCATGTAACCAAGGGTACCGACGGCATCGCCCGGATGGGTCAATTTCTCCTGATCGACGAGTTTCGCCAACCCGCAATCCGTGATCCAGGCGATTCCCTTGTCGTCCAGAATCAAGTTGCCCGGCTTGATATCCCGATGTAATATCCCCTGCCGATGAGCGTAATGCAGCGCTGAGGCTACCTGGGTTCCGATGCCGGCCACGCTTCGCCAGTAGGCGGAGCTGCGCAATTCATTGCGAGCGAAACCGCCGGAGCTATCAGACCTCGCTTCATTGCAGGACCCGCCGGAAGAGGTTCGCCGTGGCTCGAAACCCGACAACGACGTGTCGGACTGCCCTTCGGGCGGCAAGCTCTCGGCGGGCTTATCCGCCTGCGGTCGTGAGGTCGGTTCAAACTTGCCCCGAAGCATCGCACGGGCGACGGCTGCGCCAAAAAAGGACTCGGTTGACTTCGTTCGCTCAGGTTCTTTTGATGTGTTGACGTGCTCTCCATCAGGGAGGTCGCGATGGCTGCCGCCCAGATCGGCCACCACCCGATCCAAGCTGCGGCCTTCAATGTATTGCATCACGTAGAAGTGTTTCCGCGCACTCGCCGACGCCAAATACCGAAACGATGTTCGAATGGTGCAGTCGCGCCGCCCCCTGCGCTTCACGACGAAAACGTCGCAAGGCATGAGGTGATGACGCATAGGAGTCTGCAAGCACTTTGATCGCGACACGGCGTCCCAACGACTGCTGCTCTGCCTAGCCTCTAGCCAAGCGAACTCCCAGCCGGTTTGTTTGGCAAAAAACGAAAAAACTCGAAAACTGTCGGTGTGTTCGTGCGTCTAAGGGGTAACGGGCAAGTATCAGTACATTGGAGTCACTTTTTTGTCACAACAATGACAAGTATC
>CAZUAM010000523.1:0-5336 GCA_964618095.1 uncultured Planctomycetaceae bacterium
GTCGAAGCCCGCAAAATCCTCGATGTGGGCCTGCTGCATCTTGGCGATCAGCTCTTCCTCGCTGATCCCCTCCTCGCGGGCACGGATCATGATGGCCGTGCCGTGGGTGTCGTCGGCACAGATGTAGATGCAGCGGTGGCCGCGGAGCTTCTGGAACCTCACCCAGATGTCGGTCTGGAGGTACTCGACCAGGTGGCCGATGTGGATATGGCCGTTGGCATAGGGCAACGCGCTGGTAACCAGGATCCTTCGCATGTCGATGTCCGCTCCGCGTGGCAAGGTGTCAAAACACGGTATTCTAGCGGAGCCTCTGCCCACCGGCGAGGCCGAAACCTGACACGCCCCGAAAGAGGGGGAAGACCAAGGGCGTGACATGCCGATCCCGCCCTACGGCCACCTTCCGGCGGCTTAGAAGATATGGACCCGCCACGGGCCCGCCGGTTCACGCAGATCGATGTGCTTCCAGGTGCGGTCTTTGCTGGCTGACTTTTCCGGCGGCTCGTGACGATTCCCTGGCCGCTTCGCCCCAAGTCGGACCGCCTCTTGAATTGCCACCCAGGGATGGTAACATCAACGGGTGGGCGGTGGCCGGACTCTCCAATGGCCGCCGGCCGTTCCGGGGAGTCAGATGGCCATGGCCCAGTCCGCCAGCAACGAGGGGGCCGGTTCGGGCCGGGCGGGCTCGATCTCGTCGAGCCTGCTCGACCGGATCAAGCTCCAAGACCCGGAGGCCTGGCGCCGCCTGGTCCGGCTCTACGGCCCGGTCGTCTACGGCTGGTGCCGACAGTCGGGCCTCCAGCCGGCCGACGCCGCCGACGTGTCCCAGGAGACGTTTCGGGCGGTGGCCGCCGGTGTGGAGCACTTCCGCCGCGAGCAGCCCGGCGACACGTTCCGCGGCTGGCTGTGGACCATCACCCGAAACAAGGTCCGCGACCATTTCCGCCGCTGCCAGGGCCCGGAGGTAGCCCGGGGCGGCAGCGATGCCCAGCAGCAGATGGTCGAGATTCCCGACCGACCACCCGAGAGTGTTCCGTCGGCCGGACAGAGTTCCCCCGACAACAGTCCGGCCCATCGGGCCCTGGAGCAGATCAGGGCCGAGTTCGAGCCGCGCACCTGGCAGGCCTTTTGGCGGACGACCGTCGATCGTCAGCCCGCCGCCGCGGTGGCCGATGAGCTGGCCATGAATCCGGCGGCCGTATACCAGGCCAAATCCCGCGTCATGCGCCGCATCCGCGAGGAACTGGGCGATCTGTTCGGCTGAGCCAAAGTGGTGTCAGATCCGCCCGTTGTTCTTGTAGACGCACAGGGCCGGGGGGCGGCCCCCGCCAAAGACACCCGATCGAAGGAGGCTACTCCATGTCCAGTCCGGATTGCCCTACCCGTGACGAGCTGTTGTGGTACGTCGCCGGCCGCCTCTCCGAGGGTAGTGCCGACGCCGTCTCAGCCCACGTTGCTGTGTGCCCCGACTGCCGAGCGGTGCTGAGCACGCTCGACGATGCGGAGGACACGCTGGCCGACGAGCTACGGCGGCTGGCCGTCGAAGATCCGTACCATGCCGAGGCCGAGTGCACCGCGGCGGTCAGCCGCCTGGAGGCCATGGCCGGGGGCCGCTCGACCGTTGCCGAGTTTCCCGCCATGGGCTCGTTGGGAGAGTACGAGTTCCTGGAGGAGATCGGCCACGGCGCGATGGGCACCGTCTTCAAAGCGCGGCACAAGAAACTCGGCCGCAGCGTGGCGCTGAAGCTCCTGCCCGCCGAACACGTTGGGGACCAACGGGCGATTGAGCGATTCGAGCGCGAAATGATGGCCGTCGGCTCACTCAACCACCCCAACATCGTGCGGGCCCACGACGCCCGGGAAATCGAGGGTGTCCGGCTGCTGGCCATGGAGTTCGTTGACGGGATGGATCTCTCGAAGCTGGTCCACTACGCCGGCCCCTTGCCGATCGCCGACGCCTGCGAGATCGTCCGTCAGGCGGCCGTCGGCCTGCAGTATGCCCACGAGAATGACCGGGTCCACCGCGACGTAAAACCCTCGAACCTGATGTTGGACCGCGACGGCCAGGTGAGGGTGCTCGACCTGGGGCTGGCGCTGTTGCAGGCAGACCAGCCCGCCGGCAGTGAGATGACCGGTTACGGCCAGGCGCTGGGCACGCCCGACTGCATGGCCCCCGAGCAGGTCTACGACGCCCACGCGGTCGATTTCCGCGCCGACGTCTACGGCCTCGGCTGCACACTGTACAAGCTCCTAAGCGGCCGCTATCCCTTCAGCGGCCCGCGGTATGCCACGAAGGCCGACAAGATGCGCGGGCATACCCAAGACCCGGTGCCGCCGATCAATGAGCACCGGGGCGACGTTCCCGAGGAGCTTATCGGCCTGCTGGATCGAATGCTGGCCAAGGACCCAGCCCAGCGGTCGGACTCGGTCAAGGAGGTGGCCGACGCCTTGGTGGCGCTTACTGTGGGCGCTGACCTCGCGCGGTTGCTAGCCCGAGCCGAAAGGGCCAGACGGTCCGAGAGTGAGGCCGCGGAGACGCCTGCCACTGACCCGCTTCGGGGCTCAGCCGTGGTCGACACCAAATGGCCCGTTTCGACTCCAACTCAGCCCGCCGGCTCCTTGCTGCGCCGCCACTCCAGGCTGATCGCCGTCGCCGCGTCGCTGGCTGGCGTTCTGCTGTTGGGCGTTGTCCTGACGGTTCGGGGTCGCTACGGGACGCTGACCATTGACGTCAGCGACCCGAACGTCCAGGTGGCCGTCAAGCAGGGCGGCGAGTTGGTGGAAGCACTTGACGCCAAGTCCGGCTGGACAATCCGTCTCAACTCAGGCAAGTACGACATCGAGCTGCAAGCCGGCCAAGATCAATTCAAACTGGACAACGACACAGTCACCGTCACACGCGGCGGCAAAGTGCAAGTCAAGGTGACGCTGAAGCGACCAGCCGAGAAAGCCAGAGAGGACCCTTCGGTGGCCAAGGCAGACGAAGGGCAGGATCGTCCGCCCAAGCCGGCTGAGGTTGACAATGAGCCCAGCGACTCGCCTGACGACCCCGATCGCGAGGTCGCCAAATGGGCAGTTTCCCATGGAGGCAACGTCACGGTTCGTCGCAACGACAAGACGGTAGAAACATGCCACGTCGCCGACTTCCCGTCAGAACCATTCAGCGTCGTGACCGTTGATATGACTTCCTGTACCTACAGACCCACCGATGCTGACGTGGTGCGGTTCCTTTCGCTCAAGCAACTCGCCGGGGTCCAACTCCTCCACACCGACCTCACCGACGACGGGCTCAGGCAGATTTCCCAGATCTCGAGCCTGAGATTGCTGTGGTGCCGTTCGGACTCCTTCACGGACGAGGGCATCAAGCACCTCGCCCGGATGCCGAAACTGAATAACATCAGTCTGGTCTCCTCTCCTGGGCCGACCGAGCGTGGACTTGCCGAGTTGTGCAGTCCGCGCATGCAATACCTTTACCTGAGCGGGCAGTCCATTACAGACACCTTCATGCGAAATCTGTCGCGGTGCCCTCACCTCAGGCAAATTCACTTGAACGATACGCACATCTCCGACACAGGCCTTGTGTCGCTCGGCGGTCTCCAGTCGCTAACGGTGCTGCATTTGGCCGAAACGAACATCACTGACTCGGGGATAGCTCATTTGGCCAAGCTTCCGTCCTTGACCTCTTTGAACCTCAGCCAGACCAAAATCACTGACTCGGGTATGGGTGAGTTGGCTAAGTGTTCAACCCTGCAATGGCTAGCAATTAGCTACACACGCGTCACGGACAGAGGTTTATCCCAACTGGCGTCGCTGCCGAAGCTGACAGCCCTTTATGCGACGGGAACGGATGTGACAGATGCCGGGGTGGCTAGTTTCCGGAAAGCGCGACCTAGTTGCGCGGTCTACTACTGAGGTGGCCCTGGTTGTCGAGGGCAGGGAAGCGTCTACAGCGTTCCCGCCGATTGAGATCGGTCCGCCTGCGCCAAAGCCCGAGCCCGTGATGGTCGAGATCAAGCCCGAGCCGCTGCCCTTCAAGGCCGGTGAGCCGCTGAGCATGATGGCCCTTGTTGCCCGTCCGGCGTCTATCCCAGGAGTTGTCTCTTGGACGATTGAGACCCGTGCCCATCGGTGTGGCGGCGTGCAGGCAGGCTTGGCGTACGATCCCAGGGGACGCGTGCTGGCAACCTACGACTCATGTGCGATTCGGCTCTGGGACACTTCGACCGGAGACTTGATCCGAATCCTCGGCTATTGCAGCCCGCGAGAAGTGACAAGTGTCGCCTCGTCACCTGACAGCGAGTTCCTGGCCGCCGGAGCATATGAGGCAGTGCACGTTTGGCAGGTCAACACGGGACGCCTCGTAAAGACACTGCAAAGTGGTGCAACATCGTTGGCCTGGTCGCCGGACGGTCGGCTGCTCCGCACGATCGTTCGCTTGCCGGACCAGCAGTATGCCGTGATTAGTCCCGAAGGCCAGTACCGCGGCTCGCCCGGGGTGGAAAAGGAACTCGTTTACGTCGTCCAGACCGACCGGGGCCAAGAGACCCTCACGCCGGAAGAGTTCTCCAAGAAGTACGGCTGGAAGAACGATCCGCAGAAGGCGGGAAAGGGAATGCTGAATGCTGAATGCTGAATGCTGAATTATGAAGTCAGTAGTTCGGCGTCGGCGGGCGGTAGTGGCTGAGGTCGATCGAGCGGAACCACTTGATGGTGGTGGTTAGACCGTCGCGCAGCGGGACGGTGGGCTTCCAGCCGAGGTGCTTGGTGGCCAGCGTGATGTCGGGCTGGCGCTGGGTGGGATCGTCGGCCGGGAGCGGCTCGTAGGTGAGCTTCGAGCGTGAACCGGTCAGCTCGCGGATCAGTCGGGCAAGCTCCAGGATCGTGAACTCGCCGGGATTGCCGATGTTGACCGGCCCGATGAAGTCGTCCGGGCCGTTCATCATCCGGATGATACCCTCGATCAGGTCGTCGCGGTAGCAGAACGAGCGGGTCTGGGAGCCGTCGCCGAAGATGGTCAGCTCTTCGCCCCCGAGCGCCTGGCGGATGAAATTCGAGATTACCCGGCCGTCGAAGGGGTGCATTCGCGGACCGTAGGTGTTGAAGATCCGCGCGATACGGATGTTGACCCCGTTGCTGCGATGGTAATCCATGAAGAGGGTCTCGGCCGCCCTTTTCCCTTCGTCGTAGCACGCCCTGGGGCCGATCGGGTTGACCGCACCGCGATAGCTTTCCGGCTGGGGGTGGACCTCGGGGTCGCCGTAGACCTCGCTGGTCGAGGCCTGCAGCACCTTGGCCCGGCACCGCTTGGCCATCCCCAGCACGTTGATCGCCCCCATCAC
>CAZUAM010000524.1:0-5330 GCA_964618095.1 uncultured Planctomycetaceae bacterium
GGCCAGGAACTGCATGTCGATCTGGATGTAGCCGTCTCCCTGGCACCCGGTGCAGCGGCCGCCGTCGACGTTGAAGCTGAAATGGCCCGCGGTGTAGTTGCGGGTTCGGGCTTCGATCGTCTCGGCGAATACGGCACGGATCTCGTCGAAGGCCTTCAGATAGGTGACCGGGTTGCTCCGCGGCGAACGGCCGATGGGGCTCTGGTCGACCATGATCACCTCGTCGATCTGGCCGTCGCCGTAGACGTCGTCGTGGTCGTACGGTTTGGGGGCGTCCTTGCGCAGGCGGCGGCACAGCGCCGGATAGAGCGTGTCCTGCACCAGCGTGCTCTTGCCCGAGCCGCTCACGCCGGTTACCAGGCAGAGCAGGCCCAGCGGGAACTCGACGGTGATCTCCTGGAGGTTGTTTCCCCGGGCGCCGGCCAGACGGATCCAGCCGTGATTGGGCGGCCGTCGGCGGCCGGCCGGGCCGCTGCCGCGGCGGCGGGCCAGGTAGTCGCCGGTGAGGCTCTGCGGCCATTGTTCCATCTCGTCGGGCGTGCCCTGGAAGACGATCCGACCGCCGCGCTGGCCGGCCCCGGGCCCGATCTCGATCACCTGGTCGGCCGAGCGGATGATCGTCTCCTCGTGTTCTACGACCACCACCGTGTTACCGCGGTCGCGGAGCGTCCGGATGGCCTCGATCAGTTGGCAGATATCTCGGGGGTGCAGGCCGATGGAGGGCTCGTCGAGCACGTAGAGCATGCCGACCAGGCTGGATCCCAGCGCGGAGGTCAGCGCTATCCGCCGCGATTCCCCGCCGCTGAGCGTCCGCACGGTGCGGTCCAGGGTGAGGTACCCCAGCCCCACGGCCTCGAGATAGGCCAGGCGGTTCTGGACCTGTTCAAGCATCATCCGTCCCACGTGGCGCTGCCAATCGGAGAGTTG
This sequence comes from uncultured Planctomycetaceae bacterium, assembly GCA_964618095.1. Taxonomy (GTDB): domain Bacteria; phylum Planctomycetota; class Planctomycetia; order Pirellulales; family Thermoguttaceae; genus CAZUAM01. Next base: position 928 of record CAZUAM010000524.1, read on the forward strand.
GAGATCTTGGAAGAACTTGGCGGCGTCGCGGACTTTCATGGCGGCGATCTGGGCGATGTTCAGCCCGCCGATCTGCGTGGCCAGGGACTCCTCCCGCAGCCGAGCCCCCCCGCAGCGCGGGCACGGTCGATAGCTCCGCCAGCGGCTCAGAAACACCCGGACGTGCATCTTGTACTTCCGCCGCTGAAGCCAGGCAAAGAAACCTTCCAGGCCGCCGAAATCCCGCTCGGGCACCCCCTGGGTGATCAGCTTCAGATGCCGCTCGGAAAGTTCGGAAAAGGGCACGTCCACCGGAAGGTCGTAGTCCTCGGCCAACTGAAGCAGCTCGTCGAGCTCGTGCGAGTAGGCCGGGCTGTTCCAAGGTGCGATCGCCCCCTCGCGAAGCGACTTGCTCGGGTCGGGGACCACCAGTTCCATGTCGATGCCGATCACGTTGCCGAAACCCTCGCACTCGGGACAGGCACCCAGCGGACTGTTGAAGCTGTACAGCCGAGGCTCGGGCGTGGGGTACTCCAGGTCGCAATCCTCACAGGCCAATTCGGCGCTGAAGCCGACCCGACGCCACGGCCGGCCGTCGATCAGACAGATACTCCCTTTCGCTTTCGCAGAAGGCTGGGATGCGGGTACGTTGCCGTCGGCAACGAAGGCCTGGCATCTACCTTGTCCTTTTGTGAAGGCGGTCTCCAGCGAATCGCGGATCCGATTCTCAGTGGCACTGCCGGCGGCAAGCCGGTCCACCACCACGTACAGCCCGCCACCGTTGGGCGGAGCCTCGGCCGGAGGCGCCGGCAGCGGCTCTTCGGCCAGGTTCACCATCTGCCCCTCGGCAATCACGCGAACGAAACCCTCCTCCCTCAGTCCGGCAGCCGTCTGATCCAGGTCGTTTCCTTCCGCCAGTTCCAGGCCGAAGGCGATCAGGTACTGGGTGCCGGCGGGCAGGGCCGCGAGGAACTCGGCGGCGCTTTGTGGGCTGTCGCAGCGGACTTCCTGCCCGCACTGCCGACAGAAAACGCGGCCGATCTTGGCCAGCAGCAGCCGCAGGTAGTCGCTCAACTCGGTGGCCGTGCCCACGGTCGAGCGGCTCGATCGGCCGGTATTCTTGCCGGTTACGGCGATGGCCGGCGGGATGCCGTCGATCCGCTCGGCGTCCGGTTTTTCGAGCCGCCCAAGAAACTGCCGGGTGTAGGCCGAGAAGCTCTCGATGTAGCGGCGCTGGCCCTCGGCGTAGAGGGTGTCCAGCGCCAGGCTGCTCTTGCCGCTACCGCTGAGGCCGCACAGCACGATCAGGTTGCGGTGCGGCAGGTCAAGGTCGATCGCCTGGAGGTTGTGGACCTCGACCCCCCGCAACGAAATCTGGCCCGCGGCACTCATACTCTTCCCCGGGCGGGTATTTGGATATTTGGGCAAACTATTATGATACCACGTGGCGGCCCGGTGTACCAGCTTTTCGCGGCCTTGCTGCGAGACACCTCTGCTTGCCCTTGCCGCGGCACACCTTTGGGGGCTACGCTGGGAGCATGGACGACCGGGACCGGCGAGTGACGATCATGGGGCTGGGCCACTTCGGGGGCGGCGTGGAGGCGGCCCGCTGGTTCGCCCGCAATGGCGGCCAGGTGACCGTCACCGACCTGGCCGACGAGCAGACCCTGGCCGAATCGCTCCAGGCACTTCGGGGCGAGCCGATCGCCCACTTCCACTTGGGCGGCCATCGGAAAGAGGACTTTCGTGACGCCGGGCTGGTGGTGGTCAACCCGGCGGTGCGACCCGACAATCCGTTTCTGCGGATCGCGCGGGAGTCGGGGGCGCGGTTGACCAGCGAGATTGCGATGTTCCTGGCGATCTGTCGGGCGCCGATCATCGGGGTGACCGGAAGCAACGGCAAGTCGACCGTGGCGGCCATGATGGCGACCATCCTGCGAAAGGCCGGGCGAAGGGCGTGGCTGGGCGGAAACATCGGCGAAAGTCTCCTGAACCGACTTCCGCTGATCCTGCCCGACGATCGGGTCGTGCTGGAGCTGAGCAGCTTCCAGCTCTGGCATTTGGGACCGAACGTTCGCATGCCGCCGATCGCCCTGGTCACCGGCTGTTCGCCAAACCACCTCGACTGGCACCCCAGTTACGAAGACTATCTGGCCGCCAAGCAGCGAATCCTTCTTGGCCAGACCCGCCATGATCTGGCCGTGCTAAACACTCACGACGAAGAAATGGCTGGCTGGGAGGGGCTGGTCCGCGGCCGGCTGGTGCCGTTGCCTGAGCTGGATGAGATTCCGCCGCTTGCGGTGCCGGGCGAGCACAACCGCGTCAACGCGGCCTGTGCGGCTGCGGCGGCGCTGGCGGTGGGCTGCCCCTGGGAGTCGATCCGGCGGGGACTCGCGGAGTTTCGTGGCCTTCCGCAGCGGCTCGAACCGGTCGGCAGCGTCCAGGGACGGCGATTCCGTAACGACTCGACCTCCACCACCCCCGAGTCGACGATCGCGGCCCTGGAATCACTCGATAGGCCCATTTGGCTCCTGGCCGGCGGGAAAGACAAGGGCCTGGATTTCGGCGATTTGGCCGCGGCGGTGGTCGAAAAGGCCGCGGGAGCCGCGTTCTACGGCTCGGTTCGCAACGTTCTGCTGGGCTGGACCGCCGCCCGAGATCGGCAGTTTCCTTGCACCGCCAGCGAAACCATGGCCGAGGCGCTCGGCTGGTGTTGGGAGCGGTCGCGGCCGGGCGAGGCCATCGTCCTCTCGCCGGCCTGCGCCAGCGGCGACCAGTTCCGCAACTTCCGTCAGCGTGGCGAAAAGTTCGTCGAGTTGGTCCGTGCTTTGGCCGACGTACACAACCGCCGGTAGCTGCACGGTCCGAAGATCGTTGCCCGCCACTCACGCAGCATGACCAAATGCTATTGACAAAAATTGCAAGATTGCTATCAATGTATGGTATGAGGGGTCTTCGGGCCTCTCATGCAAAGGACCTCGAGGTCGACGGCTGTGAGGTTTCCTTGGGGGAGGCCGACACGGCGCTGGGAGTCGTTACCTCGGGGTTTTTTCTGCGCGGACCGGCACGGGTGGGTGGTACTTGGAGCAGCTTTCGGCTATTCATATACGGAAAGGTGGCTCGGGACCCGCGGGACTATAGCCGGGGGACAACGATAGCCGGGGGACAACGTCCCGCGGGCAACCCCCGGCGGCTGTTAGCCGCCGGCTATTGTCGGCGCGCGGTTGATCCCGGAACTTCTGCAAACCACCAACGTCGCACAGAACGAGGATATTTACGATGAAAGTCGTCCACTACGAACAGGTCGAATCCGCGCCGGTCGAGACGGAGGGGGCCGTGGGTTGCCGGATCCGCTGCCTGATCGGCCCGGAGGACCAGGCGCCGAGCTTCTCGATGCGGCAGTTCGAGGTCGCCTCAGGCGGCCAGACGCCCCAGCACACCCATGCCCACGAGCACGAGGTGTTTGTGCTGGAGGGCAGCGGAGCGGTTCTGGAGGGCCAGCAGGAACACCCCTTGCGGCCCGGCACGGTGGTCTACGTGCCACCGAACCAGCCGCACCAGTTCCGCAACACGGGGCCGGGGCCGCTGAAGTTCCTCTGCCTGATACCGCATCCCCTGCGGGGCATGACCGACCCGTCCGCCGCGGCCTCCGGGTGCAATTGAGGGGTTAGGGATTGGGGATTAGGGATTGGCGGGCGGCCGCTTGCGGCTTAGCCCGCCGGCAGCTAGTCCCGCTGGCTTTCGAGGGGGCCGCGCCATGCCGTCTGATCCTGCTGCCGAAATCGCCCGGCTTCGCGACGAGATCCGCCACCACGACCGAAAGTACTACGTGGAGGCGGCGCCGGAGTTGAGCGACCTGGAGTACGACCGGCTCTTGGAACGGCTCAAAAGACTGGAAGCCAAGCACCCCGAGCTGGTCACGTCCGACAGCCCCACCCAACGCATCGGCGACCAGCCGGTCGAGGGACTCGTGCAGGTCGAGCACCGCGTGCCCATGCTCTCGATCGACAATACCTATAGCCTCGAAGATCTGAAGAAATACGGCCAGCGGACGGCCAAGCTGCTTGCCGGCGAGCCGATCGAGTGGGTGGTCGAGCTGAAGATCGACGGGGTGGCGCTTTCGCTGCTCTACGAGGACGGGCGGCTGGTGCGCGGCGTCACCCGCGGCAACGGACGTTTCGGTGACGAGATCACGCACAACATCCGCACCATCGGCGACGTGCCGCTGCGGCTCTCCGGCGGGCACCTGCCCACGGCGATGGAGGTCCGCGGCGAGATCTACATGGCCAACTCCGACCTGGTGCGGCTGAACGAAGCCCAAAAGCGGAAGGGTGAGCCGCCCTTTGCCAACACCCGAAACGTCACCGCCGGCAGCGTCCGGCTGTTGGACCCGCGAATCTGCGCCGAGCGCCGCCTGCGGCTCT
>CAZUAM010000525.1:0-5323 GCA_964618095.1 uncultured Planctomycetaceae bacterium
CTCAAATCACCAACACCACTCAATTCACCCACAGATTCTGGCCAGGACCCGAAAACGGAAGATCACTTGCTGCCGTCTCGTCCCATGTGGTGGTGCGTGCGGAAATCTGAAACTCCCTCGGGTCTCAGTCTGTTTGCAGTGCCGCCCATGCTTGCCTGCGCACGTTGCGTCCGTTAACCTCAGAGCCAGGAAACGGCGGGCAGTCTCGACGGGTTCCCGGAAAACCCGTTGCCGCCGTAGGCCGCAGGCCGCTCTGGAAGTTCCCGGGGGAATCAGTACCGTCGTGTCGAGCACCTTCGGAGCACGATCTGGGTTGCCCGCGTCCTCGATAAGGAAATTGACGTGCCGACGCCTACCCCGCCCGGAGTCCGACGGTTCCAGCATGGCATGACCGCCCTGTTGGTACTCGCGTTCGCCGTCCCGACCTACTGGATGATCGGCTCCTGGCGGCAGTCGCGCAGCCAACAGCGGGTGGCGGCACGGATCGAGGAGTTGGGCGGCTCGGTCACCTGGGGTGGCGACGGGATCGGCTTCAAAAGACTGGGAGGGGGCTACGTCTGGCGGGTCGATCTCAACGGGACGGACGCCACCGACAACGACTTCGCGCAACTGAAGCTCCTGACCGAGCTGCACGCGCTCAGCGCGAACGGAACCCGGGTTACCAGCCAGGGGCTGGCCCACCTCGAGGGCTTGAGCAACCTGGTCAACCTCCATCTTAGCCGTACCGAGATCACCGACGAGGGGCTGCGATACCTGGGGGATTTGCCCCGGCTGAAGATTCTCAATCTGCAAGCTACACACATCGGCGACGCGGGCGTGGCGCACCTGCGAAACCTCACGAGCTTGGAGCACCTTCATCTCTCCGATACCCAGATCACCGACGCTGCCTTGGTCCACCTGGCGTCGATGGGTCAACTCTCCCGCCTGGAACTGGATCACACCCGGATCACCGACAAGGGGCTTGAGCAACTGAAGAAGATGACCAAGCCGAACGCCGCGTTGGATCTTCTTGAGACCGGGGTCACCGATGCCGGTGTTGCGGAACTCAAGAAGGAAGCGCCCAACTGGCACGTCCTGCGTCATTAGGATCGTTGCCGTGCCGGCCGTCCAGGAACTTCGAGGATGACAGAAACGCCCGAATCACCGGCAGCCGGCCGAACACCACCCCAAAGACGGGCCGGCATCCGCTCGACGTTCTGGATCGTCTTTCTGATCTTGTGCGTGTTGGCCGGCTGGCTCAAGGCGTCGCAAAATCGTACGGCCCGGCAGCAGTACCAGGCTGCCCAAATCGCCCGAGGGCAGCAGGCCGCCCAGCGCTATCCGCTGGGCCTGAAGGCCGCCGATCGCATCAGCGATATCCATCGCAACGGCCTGGACGGCAAGAAGCCGGTCTCCCGACGGCGGCTCGAACAGGAACTCAACCAGGGCCGGCCGTTCTCCCTCCAGTGGGACCAAAAGCAGGGACGACACCAGACCACCTGGGTCGATCCCGAGAGCGGTCGATCCTTCAGGCTCAGCTTCCGGGATGGGCAATGGACGGGCTACAATACGCATTGGGGATCTGACGCCAACCTGCCGCCGGTCCCCCCGCCGCGGGCCATCTACGCCGACGGCCGCGAGCAGGTCCGCAAGCTGATCGTCGGGTATGGCCCCTTCTTGTGGTTCCTCTCACTCCTTCTGCTGGCGGTGCTGGGCGCGCTCAGGGCGATCCTCTGCTTGGCGGGCCTGCCACCTTATGCAAAGGGGCTTCAACCGCACTGCCAGTCCCTGGCCGACGCCCTGGTAGCGCTGGCGATTCTGTGCACCTTGGCGTGGCTGGTCAATCCCGGCTATTCGATCACCGTCAACGGCGTCACCAGTAACGACAACCTTGCCTTCGCGGTTTTCCTCCTGGCAATCAGCATCCCCGTTCTGGCCGCCGCGACGCCCGCTCGGGTCCGCGACGAAACGGAAGCCAAAGGCCCGTGGCAATACAGCCTGCGGTCGCTGCTGTTGGCCACGGCGCTGTGTGCCGTGATGTTTGCCCTGGCACCGCTGGGATACGTCGTGGCGATGTTTGCCGCCGGAGGTTGGGGGTTGTACGCGTTCGCCCGCGTGTTGATGGGAAGGCATCCAGTGCGGCACCGTTGCTGAGGGACTACCGGATCGCGAATCTCATCGGCCTGACGATATTCAAACGCGGCCATAACCCAACCAATCCGGCAGATTCTCCTCGCACCAGCCGCGGTAGTCGGCCATGGTGTCGAAGGATCGATAAGAGGCGTCGTCCAGCACCGGCCGGTAGGTCTTGATGAAGGCGTACCGGAAACGCTGGCGAAGTGGCCGGCGGGCGGCGGCCTCGAACTCTTCCAGCCACTCGCGGGGAATCTCAGCGGCGCCACTGCGGGGTTCGCGGTCTTTCGGAACGCCACTATCCATGACGGCAATTTTAGGCCCCGGCCCGAAGACGCGACAGCCCCGCAGGCCCAAAAGGAGTCGCCGCCAGCCGACGGCAGGGGTGCAGCCCGGGTTGTCCTCGTCTGGCCCATCGTTGGTCCGCCTGGACCCCACATCCCCAGGCTGTACTGGAAACCGCCAATCGGCAATAATGCTGGGCAAGCGATCGACCCCCCAAGGGAAGGTGGCGCGCCTACCTCTATCGGACCTACTGAAGGCAAGCTGGGCGACATGCCGACCCTACAGTTGACTATGTTTGGAAACATGGTTATAATTCTCCGGCTTCAGGTCCACAACCACCTTCGAAAACGGCTGCCGGACCAGCGTTCTGGCAGGTCAGCTCTCGACCCGATTGCCTGAAAGGAACACCATGGCCTCCGAGACTTCCAGTCAGACTTACGGCGATATCACCCGGCACATCGGCCGCACGCCCCTGGTCCGGTTGCGGCAGGTGGCCGAGGGCTGTGTGGGCACGGTGTTGGGCAAAATGGAGAACTTCAACCCGCTCTGGAGCATCAAGGACCGGATTGGCCGGGCAATGATCGACGCAGCAGAGCGGGACGGGCTGATCCGGCAGGACACGGTCATCATCGAGCCGACCAGCGGCAACACCGGTATTGCCCTGGCGTTTGTCTGCGCCGCACGCGGCTACAAGCTGATCGTCACCATGCCGGAGAGCATGACCGTGGAACGCCGGCGGATGCTCAAGGCGCTGGGAGCCGAGCTGGTCTTGACGCCGGCCGCCGAGGGAATGCCCGGCGCAGTGCGAGAGGCCGAACAGTTGGTGGCCAAGCACCCCAACTACTACATGCCCCAGCAGTTCAAAAACCCGGCCAACCCCGAAATCCACCGCAAAACCACCGCCGAGGAGATCTGGCGGGACACGGACGGGGCGGTGGACGTCGTGGTCTCGGGCGTGGGTACCGGGGGCACGATTACGGGCGTGGGCGAGGTCCTCAAGCCGCGCAAGAGCCAGCTCCGCATGGTGGCCGTCGAGCCGGCCGCCAGCCCGGTCATCACACAACGCCGGGCCGGGCAGCAGCTCAAGCCCGGCAAACACACCATCCAGGGTATCGGCGCCGGCTTCATCCCCGACGTGCTCAACCTGGAGGTGATCGACGAGGTGGTTCAGGTCCACGATCAAGACGCCGTGGAAACCGCTCGACGGCTCGCCAAGCAGGAGGGCCTGATGTGCGGGATCAGCAGCGGGGCGGCCGCCTGGGCCGGACTACAGATCGCACGCCGCCAAGAAAACCAGGGAAAACTCGTCGTGGTGATCCTCCCCGACCTCGGCGAACGCTACCTCTCGACCAAGCTCTTTCCCGAATAGCCTCCGGACCAAGAAACAATCAAGCGGTCCGATCGGCAATCGACCGGACCGCTTGCTGTCTTGTAAAGGAGTTGGCTCAAACCCGGATCGGGGGTGAGTTCGAGCCCGAAGGTCAGGTCCACCTAGTCGCACGCGGCCTCGCAGCAGGCAGGCTCGCAGCAAGCGGGCTCACAGCAGCGAGGTGCACAGAGGCAGGCCAGCCGCGCCCTCAGCCGGGCCAGCAGACCGCAACGGGGGCGGCAAGTCCTCGGGCAGCAGGTGGCCGGCTCGCAAGTCGCCGGCTCGCAGGTGGCCGGCTCACAAGTCGCCGGCTCGCAGGTGGCCGGCTCGCAGGTGGCCGGCTCACAAGTCGCCGGCGCACACGTCTCGACCGGGCAGCAGGTCTGGGGCCGACACGTCCGCGGACGGCAGGTCCTCGGCCGGCAGGTGAACAGACGGAACCTCGGACGGCAGGTCTTCGGGGCGCAGGTCACCGGCTCGCACGTGGCCGGCTCGCAAGTGGCCGGCTCGCAAGTGGCGGGCTCGCACGTGGCCGGCGCACACGTCTCGACCGGGCAGCAGGTCTGGGGCCGACACGTCCGTGGACGACATGTCCTGGGGCGGCAGGTGAACAGGCGGAACCTCGGACGGCAGGTCTTCGGGGCGCAGGTGACCGGCTCGCAAGTGGCCGGCTCGCAAGTGGCCGGCGTGCAAGTGGCCGGCTCGCACGTGGCCGGCTCGCACGTGGCCGGCTCGCAAGTGGCCGGCGCGCAAGTGGCCGGCCGGCAGCAGCCCAGCCTGGCCAGCAGCCCAGCCCGGGCGTTGGAGGTGCCGATTGCCAGCGCGAAGGCAATTGCAGCCATCCCCGGCAACAGGAGGCGACGGTTCATGGGAGGTACTCCTTGTTAGGAAAGAGCTAGTGGGAAACTCGCGCAAGCTAGCGCGGGTAGGGGCTCTAGGGCCAATCTAAGTGTTGCTATCGACGCAGAGTCGGCATTTTCTTGACCAGACGACCCATCTCTACCAGAACTCGCAAATTCCAGAGCCGCCTGTAGTGCAAAATCTCACCGTACCGAATATGCAGGGCGGTCCGCCAGCAACGGTGATTTGGGTCAGCGAGAGGATTACCCGAGCAGCCAAGTGGACCGACACACTTGAACCGACCGCTTCGGTGCCGGTGCCTGCCTGTCCGCCGCCGCCGCTCGGGGACAGGCAAGCTGCCCCCGGCACCCTTGGCCAACCTACGGGGGGGGTGTCACTACCTTCCGCAACCGCACTACGTCCTCTCCCTGCGACTTTACCTCCACGATCCGACGCCCGTCGATGATCACCTGGTAGGCCACGCCCGCCTTGGCCCGGATGTGGGCCTCGCCCTCGCGGATGGTTGTGGGGAACGGAGCAGCGATGCGATGCTGCCCCTCGCTGGCGACGCAGAGAAAGTCCAGCTCCCCGGCCAGCACCAGTCGAAGACTCACCAACGCACACGGATTGATGTCCGCCGGGCGGCGCTGCTGGCCCGCAAGGGCGAAAGAGTCGGGCAGCAGCCCGATGTGCGGGCCGTCCGGATACTGCTGTTGC
>CAZUAM010000526.1:0-2712 GCA_964618095.1 uncultured Planctomycetaceae bacterium
CGCCGCTCATGCCCCAGCAATCCTCGGTTTATGAATAATCCGGGCTAAACGTGTTCGGCGGCGGCCCAACCGTGTTTAGCGGCCGCCGGTACGGCGGCCTGAGCGTTGCGCGATCCAAGAACTGTCAGAAAAGCAACTTGTGCCGCAAAAAGACCCCAAGTCTGCGGAACTCGGGCTAAGGCAAGTAGGCGTCCAGCAGGACTGTGCTGCCTTGCGGGCTGAGCTCGACCTGGCCCAACCCGGCCGGCAGCAGCACCGTCCCACCAAGCGGTACCGCCCGGCCGGTCGGGTCGCGCCCGACCCGCAGCAAGCCCTCCAGCACCGCGATGATGTGACATCGCCGGTCGCCGCCGGCCGGCCCTGGGGCATCGAAATGCCAGCGGTCCAGGATGAACTTCTCGCACTCGACCAACCGGCTGACCCCCGGGCGACCAGTCTTCTGCGGCTGCTGAGGCCCCACCGGCCCGCGGTCATAATCGATCACCTCCAGGCCCTCCTCGATGCGCAAGGGACGGGGCTTGCCGTCCGCGCCCAGACGGTTCCAATCGAACAGCCGGTACGTGGTGTCGCTCGCCTGCTGGATCTCGGCCACCAGCAGGCCCTCCCCCATCGCGTGGACCGTCCCAGCCGGCAGGAAAACACAATCGCCCACCTCGGGCTGGAACTGATTGAGCAGCTCCCGACACCTCCCGCCGCGAATCGCCTCGTCCAGGGCCTCCCGCCCCACTCCCGGCTTCAGTCCGGCGTAGATCGTGCTCCCCGGCTCCGCCGCCAGCACCACCCAGGACTCCGTCTTCCCTAGATCGGGGGGGTCCAGCCGCGCGGCTCGCGCGTCGTCCGGGTGGACCTGGACCGACAGCGTCCGCGCAGCGTCCAGGAACTTCAGCAGCAGAGGGAACCGATCCCGGGGGTAGTGCCGGCCCAACAATTCCTCGCCCCGCTCATGGACCAATTGCCCCAGCGTCGCCCCGGCCCACGGCCCCCCTTCCACCACGCTCTGGTCCGGGCCGCGGTCGCAGATCTCCCAGCTCTCGGCGTAGTCGTCCTCCGGACCGATCGGTTTTCCCAGCAGCGTCCCCAACCGCCGCCCCCCCCAAATGTACCGGCGAAAGAGAGAGCGGAAACGCAAAGGATACAGAGCGTCCATCACTGGATTCCCTCCTGTCCTGCGGAAACAACTGATCGCCCCATCATGAGCGATTCGCTCGGATGTTTCCAGTACCGCTGCCCCACAGGCACGCGGCCCGCCGCTGACGTTCGTTGCCGACCGGCCGCGGCGGTGCTATTATGGGTTGTTCGCCCCGTGATGTGGCGGGGTAGCTAATTGGGCTTGAACGTTGCGGCGCGTCGATGGGCAAGCGAAAACGAAAACGCTACGAGAACGACGAAGATCTCTTCAAAGGCACCACCATGACCTTCGGGGAGCACCTCGAAGAGTTGAGGATGTGTCTGTTCAAGGCCGTCGTGGGGCTGGCGGCCGGTTTCCTGATCGGTCTGGCCCTGTCGGGCCGGACCGTCAAGGCCATCAAGGGGCCGCTGACAACGGCTCTGACGGCCTACGAGCAGAAAGAATCCGTAAAGAATATCAGGAAAAGGTTGGCCGATCTTCGTGACGCCGGCTACCTGCTGCCGGAAGATCCCAAGAAAATTGAAGCTTTCCTCGCCGCAGCGAAGCTCCGAGACGACGTCCTGAAAGCCTACGAGCAGAAAGATTCCGCAGAGAACATCAGGGCCATGCTGGACGAGCTTCGGGAGGCCGGATACCCACTGCCGGAAGATCCCGGCAAAATTGAAGCCTTCCTCGCCGCAACCAAGCTCCCAGATGACACGGAACTGAAGGACCTGAAGTTTGAAAAGGTCTACCTCAATCCGGCGGAACTACTCCAGCATCTGAAGAAAACCTATCCGGAACAGTTCAACGACGTCCCATCACCGCCCGGCAACCCGGATCGTCAATTCAGCAGCCACCGCCTGGTGCCGATATTCATCTGGCATAAGATCGAAAGGGACGTGCGAGTCATCGGCTTCAGCGCGCACGAGCCGTTTGCCATTTATATCAAGGCGGCGTTCCTGGTCGGTCTGCTGGTGGCCAGCCCCTGGGTCTTCTGGCAGATCTGGTCCTTCGTGGCCGCCGGGTTGTACCCCCACGAGAAGCGCTACGTCAAGGTCTTCGGACCGTTCAGTCTGGGGCTGTTTCTGGCGGGGGCGGCGCTGGCCTTCTTCTTCGTGTTTCCTCCGGTGCTGAAGTTTCTGTTTTGGTTCAACGAGAAGTTGGAGATCTCCCAGGAGATCCGCATCACCGAGTGGCTGAGCTTCGTGCTGATCCTGCCGCTGGGCTTCGGCGTCGCCTTCCAGTTGCCCCTGGTGATGCTTTTCCTGGAGCGGATCGGGATCTTCGACGTGGAGGCCTATTTATTGAAGTGGCGGATCGCGATCCTGGTGATCTTCGTGCTGGCGATGTTTCTCACCCCGGCCGATCCCTACAGCATGTTGCTGATGGCCGTCCCGTTGACGGTGCTCTACTTCGGCGGCATCCTCCTCTGCAAGTACATGCCCCGCAGCCGCAGCCCCTTCGACGAATTAGAAGATTAGGCATTTGGGGGCTGGGGATTCGGGACTGGGAGGACCACGAGGGCCAGGTTCCCAATCCCCAATCCCCAATCCCTAATCCCTAATCCCCAACCCCCCCCCCCCCAACCCCCCAACCCCGAA
>CAZUAM010000526.1:2722-5317 GCA_964618095.1 uncultured Planctomycetaceae bacterium
AGCGCCGCGGTTCGACGGGGGCACCAGGGCCAACGCCGGCAACCGACCGCAGGCTTCCGCTGACGGCTACTCGTCGACCCACGCCTGGCAGATTACTTGGGCCCGATGTCTTCGAACAGCGCGTCGACGAACGGCACCGGCTCGAACAGTGCCAGGTCTTCGGCCTTCTCGCCCACGCCGATGTACTTCACCGGCAAGCCGACCTGCTGGCGGATCGCCACCACCACTCCCCCCTTGGCCGTCCCGTCCAACTTGGCCAGCACGATGCCCGTGCAACGTACCGCGTCGGTGAAGTGCCGCGCCTGGCTGATCCCGTTCTGCCCGGTCGTGGCGTCCAGCACCAGGAGAACCTCGTGCGGGGCGTCGGGGATCTGCTTGCCCAGCACCCGATGAATCTTCGTCAACTGCTGCATCAGCGTCTGCTGAGTCTGCAACCGCCCCGCCGTATCCACAATGCACACGGCCGCCTCGCTTTCCAGCGTTCGGGCCACGGCCCGATGGGCCACGCTGGCCGGATCGCTGCCGTGTTGCCCCGTCACGATCTCCGTGCCCAACCGCTCGGCCCAGACGCTCAACTGCTCCCTGGCCGCCGCCCGAAACGTGTCGGCCGCACCCAAAATCACCTTCTTGCCGTCGGACTGGAACATCTGCGCGAGCTTGGCGATCGAGGTCGTCTTCCCGCAGCCGTTCACCCCGGCCACCATGATCACCGTGGGACCGCTCTGGGCGAAAGCGATCGGCGCCGCCGGCTGCGCCAACAGCGTTTTGAGCTTCTCTTTGATCCGCTCGAGGACCTCTTCCATTTGGACTACGCGGGCGCGGAAGCTGGTGCGGATCTCCTCGACCGTCTCCTGCGACGCCTGCACCCCCATGTCGGTCTTGACCAGCGTGGCGAATAGCTCCTCGAGAAACGCCTCATCAACCAGACGGCCTTCGCCCTTGAACAGATCGCGGATATCCGTGCTTAGCAGTTGGGTGGTCTTTTTCAGACCTTGCTTGAATTTGTCGAAAATGCCCATAAACGCGATTTCAGATTTGGGATTTCAGATTTCAGATTTGCCATCCGCCGTCTAGCGGTCGCCGGCACGGCGACCCACGACCCGCTCCTCACCGTTTAGCGGTCGCCGGCACGGCGACCTAGCACCAAACGGTTTTCGGGCCGAGTTGCGTCAACTTTGAGATCTCACACTCCTCGTTCCCACGCTCTGCGTGGGAACGGGTCACCACGACGCTCCGCGTCGCAAATCAGGACGCAGAGCGTCCACCGGCTGCGTTCCGACGCGGAGCGTCGGAACGAGAAACGTGACCTTCCAAGGTTTACCGAAACGGTCCACAAAAACCGTTTGGTGCTAGGACCCACTCTCCGCCTCACTATGCATCAGCCGATCGAGGATGCCGTTGACGAACTGGGCCGACTGGGCAGAGCCGAACCGCTTGGCCAGCTCGACCGCCTCATTGATGGCCACCCGATCCGGCGTCTCCGAGTGAAGGATCTCGTAGGCCCCCAAACGCAATACGTTCCGCTCCGTGGCCGCCATCCGCCGGAGGCTCCAGTTGGCGGCAGTCCGCTCGATCAACGGATCGAGCCGCTCGCGGTGGCCGCGCACTCCGGCCACCAGCCCCCGGGCGAACTCCACCAGGTCCTCAGAGCCCAACCGCCGCTTCAGCAGCGCCTCGCCGACGGCCGGATCGCCCGGCGGATTCAGATCATCCTGGTACAGAACCTGAAAGGCAACTTCTCGTGCTCGACTGCGCCGGGCCATGGGTACAATTACAGGGTTGAGGACTGAGCCAAGTAGGACCGGCTTGGCCGGCCCCAGAGCCAAATAGGGCCGGCTTCGCCGACCGCCTCCAGTTTATGATAACCCACTGAAGGCGGCCGGCACAGCCGGCCCTACTCACTGTACCCGGCGATCGCAATTTCCGGGCAGGACCTCACACCTGTTCCCGGAAAGTCATCCAACTCAGGTAGCCCAAAACGGCCGAGCAGACGATGAACCCCGCGTCCATCAGCCAGCTTACGCCGCCGAAGGGGAATCCCAGCGCCAAATCGACTCCGAAGACCAGCAGCAGCAGAACGGCAGTGACGGTTCCGACAATGCACAACACTTTGGGCATAGAAAACACCGTGCCACGGTAGGCCAGGGTCGATTGCTTTCCCTAATCTTCCTATTATAGTTTATCCGTAGCCTGTTCACCATCGTCGCGGCGGCAATTTGGCTGCCGGAAACCAGATACGCTGAGGTTCGAGGACCCGGAAAATTGGCCATATCATCGGATGATTCGGGCAGCATTGGCGCCGACTGGGCCGAGTTTCGTCGCCAGATGCCGATCGCCCAGCGGTGGGCCTATCTGGACCACGCGGCCGTCGCCCCCTTGGCCGGCCCGGCTCAGGATGCCCTGGTAAAATGGGCGCAAGACGCCGCCCGCAATGGGGCCACACCTTACTCGGCGTGGATGCAGAAGATCGAGCAGCTTCGCGGCCTGGCCGCCCGCATGATCGCAGCAAAGCCCCAAGAGATCGCCCTGGTCCGTAATACCACCGAGGGGATCAATCTGGTCGCCGAGGGCTATCCCTGGCGCCCCGGAGACAAC